>JAHDFG010000150.1:0-2711 GCA_020628265.1 Pseudooctadecabacter sp.
ACCGGTGAGGCCGAAAACCTGTTCGACGCGGAGGCGGAAACCCTGATGCCGCGCACGACCCTGCTGACCCGCATCAAGGTGACCGGCGCAGTTCTGGTCAAAGAAGGGCTGAACCTGAAGCTCACGTCGCAAGAGCAGCTTTCGCCCTACAACCCTCCTGTCAAACGCCTGCGAAGCGAACTGGAACAGATGGGGCATGCGCCGGATCACGACGCAGAAGCTGCCATTGCCACGATGGTCTCCAGCCAAGCCCTGTCCGACACGATTAGAACCTTCACCTTCAAGCTCTCTTCGCCTGTCAACGCCCCCCTGCCCGGCGGGTTCGGTATCTTCGACTTCTCGGGCCTTCTGGACCGTGGGTACAGCCATATGAACGAGGCCAACCCCCAGCTGGTGAACGAGGATTTCGTCCGCACATGGACGCTGTCCAGTGCCGCAGCCTTTGACCAGAACACGAACAGATTTGGTGAAACCGACCACGTCAATGTCACCGTCAAACGCAAACGGGGCGGGCTGATTTCAAACATCCTGCACGACAACGCGGACGCGTTCATCGCAAACAAAATACCTGTCGCCTTCAAAGGAACCGGCACAGGCTTTACCTGTTTTACCAACGGCCCCAACGGCACGCCCTCCTCTCCTCCGTCAAAGATGCTCTGGATTGCGGGCGGCGTGGGCATCACGCCCTTCATGGCGATGTGGGACGGCATCACGCAACTCGCCCGGATCGATCCGGATCGGGCCGCAACAGATATCGTGCTTTTATTTGCTGGGCGTGATGACGACCTCAACGTCCTGAGGCAATTCGAGGCGCAGGTGAACGCCCTTCCCGATCAGCTGAGGCTACGCATCGTCGCCTTTCAAAGCGCGGGCGGCGCACCGTCCGCCGCGCGTTCTGCAAATGACGGGCTACGGGACACATTCTCTGACGATGTGCTCACCCTATACTCACGTCGGATCGAGACTACAGACATCCAGTTCGTCACGGACCTGACCGAACGTGAGGTGTACCTGTGTGGGCCGGATCCCTTGATGAATGCAGCGGACGCGATGTTGACCGAGTTGGGCGTTGAAGAGGCCCGTCGCCACCGTGAGGCATTTGCCTTCTGACACCGCCCCACCTGCCAGCCCTATGCGTGAGCCGTACAGGCGGTCTATTGCGCCACGGCCCTATCGTAGGCCGCCACAATTGTAGTCGCGCGATCCTCGACCTCCTGACGCGTGAAACCGGCCTTATAAAGGCCCGACCCAATGCCAAATCCGGTCACCCCCGCAGCAATCCACTCCGCAAAGCTGTCAGGTCCGGCCCCGCCAACAGCAAAGGTCTTGGTCGCTGGTGGTAACACCGCGCGCAAAGCGGACAGGCCCGCCGGCCCAATCAGCGATGCGGGAAAGAACTTCAGACCATCCGCCCCGTTGCGTAGGGCGCTAAAGCATTCTGTCGGGGTCAGAACCCCGGGATAGGAGGCCATGCCTGCGGCTTTCGTCGCACGGATGACCTCTGGATTGGCATCGGGCGACACCACCAGTGCCCCGCCCGCATCCGCGACGCGCGACACATCTTCGGTGGTCAGGACCGTGCCCGCGCCAATACGCGCATCCTGCCCGAATTCGCGCGCAAGAAGGCCGATGCTGGCAAAAGGATCGGGGGAATTCAGCGGCACTTCGATCGTGGTGATCCCTGTCTCGACCAGACACGCGCCAATCTCCAGCACCTCATCAGGGCGCACGCCGCGCAGGATGGCAATGATATTGCGTGTCATGCCGGTTCCCTCAGCAGATGGATTGCTGCGGCGCGTAGCCCCGCGAGGGTCAACTCGGTTGCATCGTAGCCCTTTGCCATGGCCCCCGCGCAGGACAGCGCTTGTGCATAGTTCCGTGTCAACTCAGGTGCGCCGATCAGTTGGATTGATTGGCCATCCCAAAGATCGCGGGTCGCGGCCAGTTCGGAACCGATCAGCAATCCCGATAGCCGCGACCTCGCCTTACAGGCATCAGCGCCCGTCAGCAGACCATCCGCACGGATTTCAAAAAGCTCGGTAGAAACGATTTCTGGCGTCTCGAGGGCCGCATGAACGGCCGCCTCAAAGGCGGTAGCGTCCCATCCACCCTGACCCATGGAATGCCGCAGGACGGAATGTCCGGCGATCAGTCCGAACACTTCCCCCGTCATCGCCGTGCGGAACTGCTGGATGCGGCCCCGATCAACCTGCACCCATTTCGCATGGGTTCCGGGCAGGCACAGAACGCCGGAGAACTCCGGTTGTTTTTGCAGAAATCCTGCGATCTGCGTTTCCTCGCCCCGCATGACATTGGCCGGACCTGTTTGTTTCAAGCCGGGCAGGATGAAGACGTCACGCTTTGCGTGCGGCGCCTTTACTGCGCCTTGCCCGAACCATGCGGCGGGCGTTTCGATGGACAGATACGGGGCCTCGACCCAGCCCTGTGCCGCGCCGACCATGCCGCAGGCGACCACCGGCACAGAAAGGGCAACACCCATGCGGGTCAACGCCGCCTCAAGCGCGGACGCGAAGTCGAGCGGCGCAAGCTTTCCCATGCCCTGATCGCTGGACTGGCGGGCGACAACAGAGCCGTCACGCCCCATGGCCCAAGCCCGAAAGCTGGACGTGCCCCAATCAACTGCAACGAAATCAACCTGTGTCATGACGCTAACCTATCTCGTAGTGGGCAATGAAATCGCGGTCGGGCTC
>JAHDFG010000150.1:2811-5447 GCA_020628265.1 Pseudooctadecabacter sp.
CTGTGTCATGACGCTAACCTATCTCGTAGTGGGCAATGAAATCGCGGTCGGGCTCTACCCCCAAACCAGGTCCGGTGGGGATCGCCACGCGGCCCTTGTTGCGGGCAACCTGCCCTTGGATGTCCAAAGGTTCAGCCAAAAGGTCGTCGCGGAATCGGTTCTCGGTCGTGTCGAATTCCAGCATCGGTTCCCACGGGTGCAGACCGCCGGGCATGGGCGGCATGGCGGCCAGCAGTTGCAGGTTGGTGGCCACGGCGATAGCGCTGCCCCAGACGTGGTTGATCACCGGCGTGAAATGCGCATGGCAAAGCGCCAGAACACGCAAGTATTCGGTGATGCCACCCAAGGCGCAGACCTCCGGCTGTGCGATATCCAGCCCGCGGTTCTCGAGGATGGAACGCCAGCCCCAACGGGCGAATTCTGCCTCCCCGCCCGAGATATTCACCTTCAGGCCCGCGCGCAGTTCGCGGTAGCCGTCATGGTCTTCGGGTGCCACAGGTTCTTCGAACCAATAGGCCCCCAACTCCTCAAGCGCGCGACCAACGTAAAAGGCGTCCGACGTCGTGTAGCAGTGGTTGGCATCCACCATGAAACGCGCATCGCCAACACCCTTGGCCACGGCCTCGCACAGACGCACGTCCTCGCGCGGACCAAGGCCGGTTTTCATCTTGGCGGCACCAAACCCCATGTCGATGATCGCCGCGGCCTCATCGGTGAAACGCGCCACGTGATCCTCAACGCTTTCGCGCTTAAGCATCATACCATAGCCGTAGGCCGCAACATCTGTACGGTGCGCGCCACCGATCAGCTTGTGAATGGGTAGGCCTGCGACCTTGCCCGCGATGTCCCACAGCGCGATATCCACACCGGACAGGGACTGGATCGGCATCCCCTTCTGCCCGTGATCGCGCAGAAGGTTGTAAACCTTGTGCCAGATCACATCGCGGTCCAGCGGGTCCATCCCGATCACCATCGGAGCAATCACACGTTCGACGATGGTCTTGTTCGCAATCGCCACATTGCCAGGGCCAAAACACTCCCCCCAGCCAGTGACACCGTCATCGGTCGTTACCTCGACCAGATGTGCGGTGCGTTTGGCGTAGTATTGCTGCGAATAGCCCAATTCTTCGGGCATGTCGCATTGCAGGACATGGGACTTGATATCGACGATCTTCATGACGCCTCCAACGCGCGGGAAACACGTTTGACGACAAGGTAATCCTGCAACGCCAGCGCAGAGCAATCGTGCCCGATGCCCGATTGCCCGATCCCGCCATGGGGCAAGTCGATATCGTATTTGACCCCGTTGATCTGGATTTCGCCATATCGCAGGACGCGCGCCCAATGTTCGGCCCGCGCTAGATCACGGGTAAAGACATAGGCCACCAGACCGCCGTCGTCGCAGTCATTGGCCATCCGTGACAGATCGGTGCTGTCATCGAACGGCACGAGGCTGACGATGGGGCCAAAGGTCTCTTCGCGGTAGACGGTCATCTCTTCGGTCACATCGGCCAGCACGGTGGGCGCCAGGAAATGCCCCTTCTCCATGCCCTGCGGACGGGTCCCACCGGACAGAATTCGCGCCCCGTCCAGCGCGGCGGCGTCGATCATGCATTTCAGGCGTGTCCACGCCCGCCCGTCGATAACAGGCCCCATGTCGACCCCGCCGTCCTTGTCCCAGCCGGTCGTGACAGCATTCGCGCGGGCGACGACTTTGTCCGTAAATTCATCCAACACGTCCCGATGGACGAAGACACGGTTTGGGGCCACGCAGATCTGGCCTGCGTTGCTGAACTTGATGCCGCAGACCACATCCGCTGCCTTGTCCAGATCAGCATCCGGAAAGACCAGAACGGGCGCGTTGCCGCCCAGCTCCATCGAATAGCGTTTGATCGAGGTCGCACCGGTCTGCATGATGTGCCGCCCCGTCGCCGTCGACCCGATCAGCGTGACCATCGCAGGGATGGGTGAGGCCGTCAGATGATCGGCCACGGCGTAGCTTTCCGTGGTCAGGATTTGCACAACACCGGCCGGAAGGCCGATCTCGTGGCAAAGCGCCCCCACTGCATAGGCCGAGATGGGGGTCTTTTCGGAGGGGCGGATGATGATCGGTGAGCCCGCGGCCATCGCAGGTGCCAGTTTATAGGCAAGGTTCAAAAGCGGGAAGTTCCACGCCAGAAAGGCCAGAGAGACGCCGACCGGTTCATGCACCAAACGGTGAGCGTGGGTTCCGGCGCGATCCGCAAGTGCTGTGTCATGAACGCGGGCGATTTCCTCGGCGTAGTAGGCCAGCGCACGTTCCAGCAGATCAAAATCTTCCTGCGTGTCGGCCCATGACTTGCCCATCTCGTGGTGAACGCAGCTGCGCAGATGCTCTTCATTCGCGAGGACCGCCTCTCGTAACTTGTGCATCCACGCCTGCCGTTCAGCGATTGGCGTTGCCGCCCAAGCGGGTGCTGCGGCCTGTGCCGATGCCAACGCGCGATCCGCATGAGAGATACCAGCTGCCGACACAGCCGTGACCAACTCATTGGTCGCGGGGTTCACGACATCCATCTTCTTGCGGCCATCGACAAGGTCGCCATCGATATACATCTTGTCCGGAAAGGGCATGATTTTCCTTTATGTCCAACGGG
>JAHDFG010000151.1 GCA_020628265.1 Pseudooctadecabacter sp.
GCCCAGCTTTTGCAGCTTTGACGTATGGGCCCGCGACGTCACGCTGTCATAGCCCGCGCGGCGGACCTCAGTCCCGATCCCCGCATAAATGAACCGTGCCGCATAAATCCCCATGCGGGACTCTCGTGGCAAGGCGGGTACGCCGGCCTCGGACCGCAGATAGAGCCGCTGCGCTTCCGCCAGCAGGCGGCGTGCCATGCGCCGAATGTCAGGCGTTGCGACAGGGTTGGCCAAGAAGGCCTCGGGATCGAGGCCCACTTCATCAAACCACTCCAATGGCAGATAGATCCGACCGGCGCGGGCATCCTCACCAATGTCGCGGGCAATGTTCGTCAGCTGCATCGCAACGCCAAGATCGCAGGCCCGTGCCAAGGCATCGGCCTCACGCATCCGCATCAGCACACACATCATCACACCAACCGCTGACGCTACGCGCGCCGAGTATCCCCGCACACCCGACAGATCATCGTACCTGCGTTCCTGCGCATCCCACGCAAGTCCCTCAAGCAAAGCGTCAGGCAGAGCTTTTGGCATCTCAAAGGCGTCGATCACCGCGGCAAAGGCACGGTCTTCCGGCGCGTTCTTGGGCCGTCCAGCATAGATCGCATCAAGACGGTCTTGCAGAGACAATACTGCCGCCCGCTTTGCATCGCCCTCATCCACTTCGTCATCCGCAAGGCGGCAAAACGCATAAAGGACAAGCGCGGGATCACGCACATGGGCGGGCAACAGGCGTGACGCCGCATGAAAGGAATAAGACCCCGTACGGATCGCCGCGCGGCAGTGTTCCAGATCGTCTTCGCGGATCATTCGGCTGCCATCCGTTCTGACACGACACGGCTTGGCGCATCGGGCACCAACTGGCCTAGAACCTCAGCACTGGACACAACGCCAGGCAGGCCAGCACCGGGATGGGTGCCCGCCCCGACCAGATAAAGCCCCTTCGCCTCTTCGCTGATATTGTGCGGCCGGAACCATGCTGACTGCAGAATGCGTGGCTCGATCGAAAAGCCGCTGCCATGGGGCGACAAATACCTGTCGCGGAAAGTCTCGGGCGTGAACACCTCGGACGCAGACAGATGCGCCTCAAAACCTGGAATGGTCTTTTCAAGCACAGAGGCCACGTTGGCCCGATAGCTGTCAGCCATTTGGGTCCAATCGACCGGATCGCGGTGGCCCAGATGCGGCACGGGGGAGAGGGCGTAGAAAGTATCATCGCCCTCAGGTGCGACAGAAGGATCAGTGACCGACGGGCGATGCAAATAAAGGCTCATGTCATCCGCAAGTTTGCCCTTCATAAATATGTCCCGCAAAAGCCCTTCATACCGAGGGCCGCTCAGGATCGTGTGGTGGCCAACGTCGGCCCATTTGCCAGCCGTTCCCTTGGTCCCGAAATACCAAACGAACAGACCCATGGACCAACGACTGCGCCGCAGCCGCGACGGGGTCCAACGACGTTTGCGGTGATTGCGCAACAACCGGTCGTAGGTGTGACCCGCATCCGCGTTGCTGACGACAATGCCCGCCGAAAGCGTTGACCCGTCCGCCAAGGTCACACCCGTCGCCCGTCCATTCTTGATCGCAATCTCATCAACCTCGATGTTCAGATAAACATGTCCGCCCTGCGCCTCGATCACGCGAACCATCGCATCGGCAATCGCCTGCACCCCGCCCATCGCGTAGTGCACGCCGTATTCCTTTTCCAAATAGCTGACGAGCGCATACATCGACGTCACATGCATCGGATCACCCCCGATGAACAGCGGATGAAACGACAGCGCCATGCGCAACCGTTCGTCTTTCACATAGGCGCGTGCGTGTCCAAGGATCGACCGATCCGCCCGCAGCTGCGCGAACTTCGGCAAGACTTTCACCGTCTCCCACAGCTGATGCATGGACCGGCGGCCCAAGCCCTCAAACCCGACCTTATAGCGGGCCTTGGCACTCTTTAGGAACTTGTGGAATCCCGGCACATCGCGCGGGGACAGTTTCGCCACTTCGGCGACCATGGCATCGGTGCTTTGGCAGGCCTTGAACGAACTGCCGTCTTCCCAGCGGATTTCATAAAAGGGATCCATGGGCCTCAGGTCGACATCACGGTGAAAGTCGCGCCCACAAGCGGCCCAAAGGTCTTCGAACACCTCCGGCATCGTCACAATGGTCGGCCCCAGATCGAACCGGTGCCCCCCCTGCTGCAGCGACGATCCACGACCACCTGCGCGGTCTAACCTGTCCAGCACCGTCACGCGGTACCCCTTCGCACCAAGGCGCATCGCAGCCGCAAGCCCGCCAAGACCAGCGCCGATAACAATCGCGGTGTTGGATGATTCGACTGCAGGCTCATGTGTCAACATATCTTGACAGTACGCGCCGAAATTTCCTTTTTCAATTGAATACTAAGGGTAGGACAGCACGAGACACTTCCCAAAACGCCCCTCATATGTAAATCTAGACTTACACCGCAAAGGGAACCCGCGTGTGAGTCAGATCGTTACCCTCAGCCTGTTCCGGTTCGACCGGACGCGCGACCGCCTTTGGGCGTTTGCGATGATGGGCGCCGCGCGGCTTCCGCTGGCGCGGACGCCGGATATCGGGTTCTGGAAACTCTGCGGCTCCGGCACGGGCGAAGGGTTCACACCTGTTCCGAATTGGGGCGTCTACGCCATTCTGGCCACATGGCCGGACGAGGAAACAGCCAAACAACGGATCAGCACCGCACCCATCTTCCAAAAGTACCGCAACCGCGCAGCCGAGGATTGGACGGTTTTTCTGCAGCCAACGTCATCACGCGGGGAATGGTCAGGCGTCGCCCCGTTTCAGACCGGCTCCGATAGTGACGAAGGTCCCCTCGCCGCCCTCACACGTGCGACCGTCAAACCGTCCGTCGCTGCACAATTCTGGCGGCGCGTGCCGGACATTTCCACTGTGATCGGCAGCGACCCCAACGTCGCCTTCAAGATCGGCATCGGTGAGGTTCCGTTGCTTCACCAAGTCACCTTCTCCATCTGGCCCGACGCCCAGCGCATGGCGGGATTTGCCCGCACAGGCCATCACGCGGACGCCATCCGTGCCGTCCGCGACAATCACTGGTTCCGCGAAGAACTCTACGCCCGCTTCTCGGTCAAATCAGACCTTGGCACATGGAACGGTGCCTCCCCCCTCGCTGCATTGGATATGCCATGAAACAGCCTTTCCCATTCTCCGCCATCGTTGGTCAGGACGATATGAAAACCGCTATGATCCTGACGGCGATCGATCCCTCACTGGGTGGCGTTCTCGTCTTCGGGGATCGCGGCACGGGCAAATCCACCGCCGTCCGCGCCCTCGCGGCCCTCTTGCCCTCGATCAAACGCGTCGAAGGCTGTCCGGTAAACTCGGAGCGGGCAAAGGACGTGCCCGTTTGGGCGGACCTGAAGAAAAAGAAAGTGTCCAGCGCACCGACACCGGTCGTCGATCTCCCGCTCGGCGTGACCGAAGACCGCGTGACGGGCGCCTTGGATATCGAAAAGGCCCTGACCAAGGGCGAAAAGGCGTTCCAAGCCGGCCTGCTGGCCCGTGCCAACCGTGGCTACCTTTACATTGACGAGGTAAACCTGCTTGAAGATCACATCGTCGATCTGCTGCTTGATGTCGCCCAATCCGGCGAGAATGTCGTCGAACGCGAGGGGCTGTCGGTCCGTCACCCCGCCCGCTTTGTTCTGGTCGGGTCCGGCAACCCAGAAGAAGGGGAACTTCGGCCCCAATTGCTGGACCGTTTCGGGCTCTCTGTTGATGTAACCTCACCCACGACCATCGAAGAACGTGTGGAAGTCATCAAGCGCCGTGATGCCTATGAGACAGATCACGAAGCCTTCATGCTGCGCTGGCGGGCGGAGGATGCCCTCGTCCGTGGGCGTATCGAGACGGCGAAAAAGTCTCTAAACCAGCTTAAACCGACAGATGACACACTGCATGACATTGCATCCCTGTGCCTGTCTCTCGGCGCCGATGGCCTTCGGGGTGAATTGACCTTGCTTAAGGCCGCGCGTGCGTTTGCGGCCTATCGGGACGACACGGCCATCGGCCGTGATCATATTCGCGCCGTCGCCCCGATGGCGTTGCGCCACCGCCTCCGTCGCGATCCACTGGACGAGGCTGGCAGCACCACCCGCGTGACCCGTGTGGTCGAGGATGTCCTGAGCTAATGTCATGGGATCGCGCCCTCACAGCACTGACCCTGCTGGCGGTTGATCCGGCCGGACTTGGCGGGCTGGTGCTCAGGGCAAGGACCGGCCCCATCCGCGATGCCTTCCTGTCCCATCTCTCCGTTCTGGCAGCCCCCCACGCCCGACTGCACCCCGCCATGGAGGACGAAGCGCTCTTTGGCGGTATCGACCTGACGCAGACCTTGTCTTCAGGCAAAGTTACCGAGCGCGCAGGGCTGCTCACCGGCGCAGGGACTGCCATCCTCACGATGGCGGAACGCGCCTCGCCGGAGTTTGCGGCACGACTGGGCCGCGCCATGGATGCAGGTGAACTTCCTTGCCTCATCTGTCTGGACGAAGGGACCGATGACGAACAGCTGACGACGACCCTTCAGGATCGTCTTGCGTTCCTCGTCCCGCTGGACGGAGCCCGTAGCGACATCGGGGAAGGACCGTCAAACGAAGCCGCTTCTACGGCCCATGCGCGTCTGCCGCAGGTCGCGGTTTCGGGGGATATGATCGTCTCTATCGCGTCGCTGTGTGCGCAGCTTGGAATCCAAAGCCAGCGCGCGCCCCTTTTGGCCTTGCGTGCAGCGCGTGCCAATGCCGCACTGCACGGACGGTCTGATGTAACGGAAGCCGACCTCGAAGTGGCAGCCGCCCTCGTACTTGCGCCACGGGCGACGCAGATGCCCCAGCCCGAAACAGAAGAACCGGAACAACCGCCTGAACAAGACAGCCCGCCCGATGCCAATCAGGACATCGGCACACTTGAAGATCGCGTGCTGGACGCTGTCCTTGCGCACCTGCCCACCGACCTTTTGGGGCGTCTGCGCCAGAAAGGTGCGGGGGGGCGGGGTGCAGGATCTGGTGCGAAGCAAAAGGGAAACCGCAAGGGCCGACCCAAGCCCGCACGCGCCGGTCGTTTGTCCACCTCTGTCCGCCTTGATCTGATCGCAACGCTCCGTGCCGCCGCCCCATGGCAGACCCTCCGTGGTGGCGGTTTAGGCCGGGTTAGGATCACACCCAGCGATTTCCGCATCAGACAGTATGAGGAAACATCGGACCGGCTTTTGATCTTTGTTGTGGACGCCTCGGGCAGCGCCGCGATTGCCCGACTGGCCGAGGCAAAAGGCGCGGTCGAGCTGCTCTTGTCAGACGCCTATGCGCGGCGCGACTACGTCAGCCTGATTTCCTTCCGTGGCACCACCGCCGAGACGTTGCTGCCGCCCA
>JAHDFG010000152.1 GCA_020628265.1 Pseudooctadecabacter sp.
GTGGCGATCGCGGACATCAATATCGACCGCGCCCGCGAGACGGCCGCCGACATTGGCGATGCAGCGGTGGCAATCGAAATGGACATCACCGATCAAGCCAGCATCGACGCCGGTGTCGCAGCGACGGTCGAGGCTCTGGGCCGGATTGATATCCTGATCAATAACGCCGCACTGTTTACCGCAGCCCCCATCGTCGAGATCACCCGCGCGGATTACGCTCGTGTCTTCGATATCAACGTGAGCGGGACTCTGTTCACCTTGCAGGCTGTGGCCAAGCAGATGATCGCCCAAGGAGACGGCGGTAAGATCATCAACCTTGCCTCTCAGGCGGGGCGCCGCGGCGAAGCACTTGTCGCTGTCTATTGCGCGACCAAGGCGGCGGTGATCAGCCTGACGCAATCCGCGGGCCTCGATCTGATCAAGCACGGGATCAATGTGAACGCCATCGCACCGGGTGTTGTCGACGGCGAACATTGGGACGGGGTTGACGCGTTCTTTGCCAAGTACGAAGGCAAAGCGCCCGGACAAAAGAAGAAAGAAGTCGGCGAGGCAGTGCCTTTCGGGCGCATGGGCACGGCTGAGGATTTGACTGGAATGGCAGTGTTTTTGGCCTCGGACGATGCCGAATACGTTGTCGCACAAACCTACAATGTGGACGGTGGCCAATGGATGAGTTGATCCCCTTGAACAACGCAAATCTGGGCCACTTGCCGGACGGCGTGCGGGTGCCGAGCTATGATCGTTCCGCCCTGTCTGCCGGTATCGTCCATATCGGATTGGGCAATTTTCACCGTGGCCATCAGGCGTGGTATTTGCACCGGTTGATGGATCTCGGACTTGCGCAGAACTGGGCCATTGTCGGGGCAGGGGTGCGGGCGCCGGATGCGGCACAACGAGAGCGGTTGCTGGGGCAGGATTGCCTGACGACCCTGATCGAGTTGGGACCAGCCGGCACGTCGGCCGAGGTGGTTGGGTCGATGATCGATTTCGTTCCGGTTGAGGCAGACAATCGAAGCCTGATTGAGGCGATGGCTAAGCCGTCGACACGGATTGTGGCCCTGACGGTCACCGAAGGGGGATATTTTACCGATCCAGTCACAGGTGCGTTCGATGAAAACCACCCCGACATCCAGCATGATGCAGCCAACCCGCAATCGCCCGTCACCGCCTATGGTGCCATGATCGAGGCTTTGCGTCAGCGTCGTGCTGCAGGGCACGGGCCCTTCACGGGGCTGAGCTGTGACAATCTGCAAGGGAATGGCGTGATCTTGCGTCAGACTGTCGTTGGACTGGCACGCCTGACCGACCCTGATCTGGCGGACTGGATCGACACACACTGCACGTTCCCCAATTCCATGGTGGATTGCATCGTTCCTGCGACAGGACCAGCTGAGTTGGAATTGGTCCGAAGCCTTGGCATTGATGACGCCGCACCTGTGACCCATGAAAACTTCCGCCAATGGGTCATCGAGGACCGCTTCTGCGCAGGCAGGCCCGATTGGGACAAGGTCGGTGCGACCTTCACCGATGACGTGCATGACTTTGAGGCCATGAAAATCCGGCTGCTCAACGGTGGCCACCAGATACTTGCAAACGCGGGCGAAATCCTGGGCATTGAAACCATTTCGGATGCCATGGCGCATCCGGACATCAATGCCCTGTTTCACAAGGTGCAAGCCACAGATGTGGCCCCGCATGTGGCCCCTGTTCCAGGAATGGCGCCGGACAGCTATATCGCTCTGATCGAAACGCGGTTCGCCAATCCGGCCATCGTCGACACGACCCGCCGCGTGGCTTTTGACGGCTCGTCCCGCCATACCGGTTTCATTCTGCCGACCCTGCGGGATGCGCTGGCCGCAGGCCAATCGGTCGAAGGGCTGGCATTGGTTGAGGCGCTTTGGGCGCGCATGTGCGAAGGCACGCGGGAGAACGGCAGCGTCATTGCGCCAAACGATCCCGTTTGGGACGAATTGCAGGCTGCTGCTCGCGCTGCAAGGACGACGCCCACCGCGTGGCTGGATCAATCTGGCATCTACGGCGACCTGAAGTCAGCGGCTCCCTTTGCGGAAGCCTTTTGTCACTGGCTCACGATGATTTGGGCCGATGGTGCCGTTGCCGCCATGCAGGCCTATACCGCTGCCCACTCAGTCGAGCAGGCCCGCAAGTTCAGCTAGGCTCTTTAGGTATTCGCGTCGTCGAGCGGTGCAAAGGCGCCGACGATCCGGCTCACCTTGCCGGACGCGTCCGAGATTGACATGCCATTGCTGCGCACTGTCAGTGTCTCGCCGTCCCGACGGATGAGACGCGCTGTAAACTCGAACTCCTTGCCCGGTTCCATGATGGCTTCGACACTATTTGCGACCATTTCCCGATCATCAGGATGGAAAAACGCGATGGCGTCATCAAGGGAAGGCTCCCCCTCGACCGGTGAGACGCCATGCATATTGAAGACGCGCGTCGACCAGAAAATCTCGCGCGATTGCGGGTCGATTTCCCAATACCCTTGATTTGCGGACTGCTGAAGGGTCCGGAACCGATCAAGCAGCGCGTGCGTATGCTCCGACGCTTGGTGCAAACGTGTGATGTCCTTGGCAATATTGTAGACCGACGTCTCACCTGTGTCGGGGCTTTCAAAACGCAGGCGCTCCATTTCAAGATAGGTCGGGGCGCCATTTTCATGATTGGGGAGCGTGACGATCGCGCTCGTGCCGTGGGCCGTTCCGTCCAAGACCTGAGCGTCCTGTTCCCTGATCTTGTCGGACAGCGCGGGCGGAAGGAGATCGTATAGGTTTTTGCCAAGGGCTTGATCCCGCGTCAGGCCGAGCGTTTCGGCAGACTCGCGGGAAATGCGCAGGATCGTGCCGTCCGCTGCGCGATTCATCAGGTGCACGTGGGATGCGTCCAACACCATTTCCATCTCGCGGGCGAGGCCGGGGAATCGCGTGATGACGATGGTCAGCCCGATGATCTTTCCATGCACATCAAAATAGGGCGTGCAAGTGAGGAGCACGCGGTTCCCGTGCGAGGAAAACTCATGGCTGGTGGTCGTACCCAACTTGAGCGTTTCGCTGCAAATGGGGGCGAGGGCGGGGAAGCCCTCGGGCAAGTTCACCTGACTGACATGGGGGGATGCAATCGGCTGTTTGATCCCGAACATTTCCATAGCGGCCTTGGTGGCCTGATTGATCTGCAAGGCGCTGTCGGTGACCAGAATGGCCAGCGGCGTGCTTTGTAATACGCTCGTCAGTTCTCCCGTACGACCCGTCAGTTCTGTGGCCGTAATCTGAAGCTCTTCGTTGACGGTGATGAGCTCTTCGTTGGTCGACTGCAGCTCTTCGTTCGAGGTTTCAAGTTCTTCGTTGGTGGCTTGCAATTCTTCGTTGGTGGATTGCAGTTCCTCGTTCAGGGATTGCAGTTCCTCGTTGGAGGTTTCCAACTGTTCGATGGTCTGCTGCAGCGCTTCGCGGGTGACGGCGACTTCGTTTTCAAGGTCCCTGATGCGTTCTGAGACCGCATCGTCCAACTCAAGCTGTTCAGAGGCCATCGCTGCGGCGTGGGGTGTTTTCGGGACTTCGTTGAAGGCCACCACTGCCAGACGTTCGGAGATCGAATTTGCAACAATGGGGTATACATTCAGGCGCAAGTCGAACTCTGTGTCATCGTCCGTGTGATGCCGGATGCCTGTACGTTGTTGTTCATGTCGCAAGGCCACGGATACGAGGCTGCGGGCCTCTTCCCGAAGAGGGCTCTTCAGCAGGTCAAGGTGCATCTTCAGCTTACTGCTTTGATTAACCTCGATATATTTACTGATTGACCCGTGGACCTGCATGATGTTGCCGTCTTCAGTCACCACGACGGAATCCGCACCGAGGGACTTGATCAGCGCCTCAAGCAGGAAGCGGTCAGTGTTGCTGTTTTTGGTGTCGTCCCGCTGAGGCGAACTGCGCATGGTGTATAGCGGCAGGCTCGGCATGGAATATTTGCCGCCCGTCGATTTGGTCAGCGCCCGTTTGCGGAAGATGTGCGACTGGTTCTGGTCCTGCACGAAAAGCTCGTCCGAGCCTGCGATACTTTCAGCAGTGCCCAGAAAGAGCAAAGCGTCCGATGCCATCGAATAATGGAACCGCGCCATGACTTTGCGCTGCAGGGCATTGCCGAAGTAGATCAGAAGGTTGCGACAGCACAGCAGGTGAACTTTCTGAAAGGGCGGGTCCTGACAGACATTGTGGTCGGAAAACAGCACCGCACTGCGCAGACGGTCTGTGACACGAATGCCGTCGCCGTGCTGGATCAGATACTTCGCGGCGAGGTCTTCGGGGATGTCGTTCAACGCCGTGTTGGAATAGATGCCCGCACGGGCCACCTGCAGCGCATCCTTGTCGATGTCGGTCGCAAAGATCTGCACCTTTTCTTTCAGGGCCACGTTTGGCCCGCCCAAGGCTTCCGAGATGAGCATGGCGATCGAATAGGCCTCTTCGCCCGTCGCGCAGCCCGCAACCCAAACCCGAAGCGGCCCGATCTGACGGTCCTTCAACAGGTCTGGCAGCAGGGTCTTGAGATGCTCGAATTCGTCCTTGTCGCGAAAGAACCGCGTGACCGAAATCAACAGGTCCTTAAACAGGGCATCCACCGCCTGCGGGGTATTGCGCAGGAATTGCGCGTATTCTTCCTGATCGTCGATGCCAAGGGCGGTCATGCGCCGTTCGATGCGACGGGTGATCGTTGTCTGCTTGTAATCGCGAAAATCAACGCGAGTCCGCGCCAACAGAATTTGCAGCAGGTCGGACACGGGCGTTTCTTGCAGCTCTTCCTTGCGGAACTGGCTGAAATCCCGCGCGGAGGTCAGGATCTTCTTCAGGTGGGTGCCGATTTCGACAGGGCGCAGGATAAGGTCCACACAGCCCGTCTGGATCGCGGCCTGAGGCATCCCATCGTATTTCGCACTCGTGGCATCCTGCGCTATTGTGATCCCGCCTGCCTCACGGATGGCCTGAACCCCGTAAGCCCCATCCGTGCCGGTGCCCGACAGGATCATGGCAAGGGATTTGTCGCCATGGTCTTCCGCCAGTGACAAAAGGAACCGGTCCACCGAGGGCTTTGGCGAAGAGGGCAGGTCGGACGGTGGCATCAGACGCAGCTTGCCGTCTTTCAGGATGACATCGGTTTTGGGCGGGGTGATGTAGACGACGTTCGCTTCGGGTTGGAGCCCGTCTTCCACATCTTCGACACGTAAATCCGTCTGGCGTCGGACCAGTTCTGTCATCAGGCTTTTGTGGTGCGGTGACATGTGTTGCACGACCACATAGGACACCGGCAGATTCGCAGGCAGGGTCGATACCAACTCGCG
>JAHDFG010000153.1 GCA_020628265.1 Pseudooctadecabacter sp.
TGCGGTCCCGTTCCGTCGGGCCGCCGAACTGGCCGGTTTTGCGGGCCAGATATTGCAGGATTGCACCGGACTCGAAGATCGAGATCGGTGCGCCGTCAGGGCCATCGGGGTCCACAATCGCAGGCATCCGGTTGTTGGGCGAAATCGCAAGAAATTCGGGCTTGAACTGATCGCCCGCGCCGATGTTCACAAGATTGACGCGGTAGGGCAGGCCCATTTCCTCTAACGCGATGGTGGCTTTCCAGCCGTTGGGCGTGGGCCAGAAGTAAAGATCAATGGGGTCTTGGGGCATGGGGGTGTCTCCTCTTGCTCTCAGCATGGCAGGCAGGAGGCCAAGCGCAAGGGGTGTTGACGCCTGCCGCACTGCGGCGTATCTGATCCTTAGTGGCGATTTGTTACCGGATTGCGGGCCACTTTAAACATGCCGCTAAAGAGGGACGGGTTCAGCCCCGATACCTTTGCCGGTGTCGGGGTTTTGTCGTTCTAAGGGATCGAAGACATGGACACATGGAAAAAGCGGACCAAAGCGGTCCACGCAGGCAGCCGCCGCAGCCAGTATGGTGAGGTGAGCGAGGCCATCTACGTCACGCAGGGGTTCGTCTACCCCACCGCAGAGGCTGCCGAGGCGCGGTTCGAGGCGCTGGGCGAGGACGAGTTCATCTATGCCCGTTACGGCAACCCCACCGTGCGCATGTTCGAGGACCGGATGGCCATGCTGTTGGGTTATGAAGACGCCTTTGCCTGCACGTCGGGCATGGCGGCTGTGTCCGGTGCGCTGACATCGCTTTGCAAGGCTGGGGATCACATTGTGTCAAGCCGCGCGCTGTTCGGGTCGTGCCTCTATGTGCTTGAGGATATTCTGGCGCGGTTCGGGGTCGAGATCACTTTGGTCGACGGGACGGATAACGCGGCCTGGGACGCGGCGATCCGGCCTGACACCACGTTGGTGTTTTTGGAAAGCATCTCGAACCCGACGCTGGAGGTCGTGGACCTGCGTCACGTGTGCAAGGTGGCGCACGGGGTGGGCGCCTTGGTGCTGGTGGATGACGCCATGGCGACGCCGATCTATTCTTATGCCGCAGAATGCGGTGCGGATATCGCGATTGTGTCGACCACCAAGCACGTGGACGGGCAGGGGCGGATGCTGGGCGGATTGATTGCGGGCAACCGCGATCTGATCCGTGGCCCTGTTGAGGCCTATATGAAACACACCGGCGGTGCGATGAACCCGTTTACCGCCTGGACGCATCTTAAGGCGTTGGAAACGCTGGATTTGCGGGTGCGGCAGCAGTCCCGAACAGCGATGGACATTGCCGAGGCCCTGAGTGGTCATCCGAAGCTGTCAGCGGTGCGCTACCCGACCCATGGCGACCATCCCCAGCACGAACTGGCGCGGTCCCAGTGTGAGACCGGCGGGACCGTGCTGGCGCTGGAAGTGAAGGGCGGCAAGGAGGCGTGTTTCAAGTTCCTGAATGCGCTTGAGTTGTTCACGATCTCGAACAACTTTGCGGATGCCAAATCCATCGTGACCCATCCGGCCACGACCACGCACCAGCGGTTGCCGCAGGATCAAAAGGACCTGCTTGGCATTTCCGGCGGGCTGGTGCGGCTGTCAGCGGGGTTGGAAGATGCGGGCGACCTGATTGCGGATCTGACGGCGGCTCTGGACCAGATCTGATGGAGTACCGTTCCGCCAGACCAGAGGATGCAGGCGCGCTGGCCCACGTCTATTTCCGCGCGGTGCGAGAAGGGGCTGTTGATGCCTATTCGCCGGAACAACGGGCCGCATGGGCGCCGTGCGAGCCAGAGGCGGACAAATGGCGCGATCGCATCGCCGGATTGAACACGATTGTCGCCGAGAGTGAGAACGGGATCGTGGGCTTCATGTCGTTGAACCCCGACGATGGTGACCTTGATCTGGCCTTTGTCTTGCCGGAAGCCAAGGGAACAGGGGTGGCCAAGACGCTCTACGCGATCCTCGAAAACCATGCCCGCAGCCGGAACATGCGCCGCCTGCACACGCAGGCAAGCCACCTTGCCCGCCCCTTTTTTGAACGGCAGGGTTGGACGGTGCACCGCGAAAACCAAGTCGAACGGCAAGGCGTGACCCTGACCAACTGGATCATGGACAAGTCCCTGACCTAAAGGTGCGGCTGCGCCGCCCATGACGATTGCGACCCTCCTCCTGTCCTCCTCCCTTGGAGGAGGAAGCAGGGTTGCGGGCCGACCCCGCAACATCGGTGTTTTGCATCAGTCTGCTGTTTTGATTGGATATTTTTAAGCCAAAGAAGACTGGTTTTCTGCAACATTCACAGTCATTTTAGTGATCCAGGGGTGTCATAAGGCCGTAACCACCTATGTCTAAGAGTAATTCAGACCGTGACGGGCGTCTTGTTGCCCTTCTGCGTCGGGCATCTGAGGGGGCCGCCGTGAACATTCATTCCAAAGACTTCGACCGTGAATTGACCCGTGAAGAGGCAGAGGACGCTTTGGCGCTCTTGCGTCATTGGGCGGCAACCCGAACAGATGAAGAGGTTGCCGCACTTGATCCGCTGGTGTCGCGGTTGGTGCCGGGCAAGGAGGTGTCGAATTATCCGGCACTTGCGCGGGCCTATCCTGACGCGTTTGAAGTGGACGATGCCTATAAGGCGTCCATGCCGGATTTGCAGAACGGGCCCAGCAGCCTGATCCGTGGGGCCAAGCGGGCGATCCAGCATGTGGGCATTTCCAATTTCCGTCTGCCGATCCGCTTTCACACCCGTGACAACGGCGATCTGACACTCGAGACCTCTGTCACCGGCACGGTGTCATTGGAGGCGGAGAAGAAGGGCATCAACATGTCCCGCATCATGCGGACGTTTTACAAACATGCGGAAGAGACGTTCAGTTTTGAGGTGATCTCAAAGGCCTTGGATGCGTATAAGTCCGACCTTGAGAGCTTTGATGCGCGCATCATGATGCGCATGTCGTTCCCGATGAAGGTGGACAGCTTGCGGTCCGGTTTGGCGGGCTATCAGTATTACGACATTGCGCTTGAGCTGATTGAGGCGGACGGGGTGCGCAAGAAGATCGTGCATCTGGATTATGTCTATTCCAGCACCTGCCCCTGTTCCTTGGAACTGTCGGAGCATGCCCGCCAGTTCCGCGGCCAGTTGGCCACGCCGCATTCCCAGCGGTCTGTGGCGCGGGTGTCTGTTGAGCTTGATCCCGACGCAGAGGTTTTGTGGTTCGAGGACCTGATCGACATGTGCCGTGCGGCCGTGCCGACCGAGACCCAAGTGATGGTCAAGCGCGAGGATGAGCAGGCCTTTGCGGAGCTGAACGCGGCCAATCCGATCTTTGTGGAAGATGCGGCGCGATTGTTTGCGGAGCAGCTGCAGGCGGATGCGCGGATTGCCGATTACCGCGTGATTGCCTCCCATCAGGAGAGCCTGCATTCCCATGACGCGGTGTCGGTGCTGACGGAAGGGACCACGTTTGACGCAGAATCCCTTGATCCGCGTCTGTTCCAGTCTTTGTTCCACATCGGCTAGCGTCTAGGGCTTGCCCAGCGTCCCAATCTCGTCGGACAGCCAGTTGCCCAATTCGTCTGCGGCTTCGATCAGCGCGGGATGATCGCGGCGGATGACGTGCTGGGGCATGTCGGGAAACTGCGCGTCTGACGGGTCTTGGACGATTGTCTTGCCGCCCACATCGTGAATGATCTGGGCGCCGCGCATGCCGTCGGCCATCGTCCCCGACAAGACCACGCCGATTGCGCGGACAATTTTGAGCGGCGAACCCTGTTTGAGGACATCCATCAGTTTGGCGCTTTCCTCGCTGTGCTGCGCAATCACAATCGGGGCAGCGAGGTTCTGTGGTTATGCTGCGAGCAATTCCTTGAGCGGGATAAGCCCACCAGCCGACGCACCAGTCGCAACGACCGTCTGAGCCGAAGCATCTGAGTGGCGGGAAGGCGAGGTCACGTGAGAGAAACCCTTGTCTGCAAACTACGGGTCAGGGTGGCACAGTTTAAGAGGGACGGCCACGTCAAAGGCGTCTGATGCTTGACTAAGCCGCACTTCGGGGCCAACCGTTGGCCCATGTTTGATGTCCGCCCCGTGGGATACGTAATCGGCCTGTTGGTGGCCAGCCTTGGGGCGACCATGTTCGCGCCCCTGCTGGCTGATCTTGTGGCGCAGAACGGACACTGGCCTGTGTTTCTGGAAAGTGCGGTCATTACCATCCTCGTGGGGGGGCTGGTGGCGCTGGCGTGTCAGAACGGTGTGTCCGAGGGGCTGACGATCCGCCAGACCTTTCTGTTGACGACGACCGTCTGGCTGGCGCTGCCGTTGTTCGGGTCGTTGCCTTTCATGTTGGGCGGGTCCGAGCTGTCTTTTACGGATGCCTTCTTTGAGGCGATGTCAGGCCTGACGACCACCGGTTCGACAGTGATTGTCGGCATCGAGGGCCTGCCTGAGGGCCTCAAGCTGTGGCGCGGGGTGCTGCAATGGCTGGGCGGGATCGGGATCATTGTTGTGGCGATGGTGTTCCTGCCCGAATTGCGCGTTGGTGGTATGCAGATCTTCCGTAGCGAGGGTTTTGATACCATGGGTAAAATCCTGCCCCGCGCGACGGAGATATCGAGCCGGATTTCCGTTATTTACGTTGGGCTGACGCTGGCCTGTGCGATTGTGTATTCCGTCCTCGGCATGGACGCTTTCGATGCGATCATCCATGCGATGACAACAATCGCCACGGGCGGCTTCGCCAACTATGACGCGTCTTTTGGGGGGTTCGGGGCGGGGATCGAATATGCGGCGGTGACGTTCATGATGCTCGCCGCATTGCCGTTTGTCCGATACGTGCAACTGATTTCGGGCGGCGGGATGACGCCCTTGCTGCGTGACAGCCAGATCAGGACGTTTTTTGTGCTGGCAGCCATTCTGGTGGCGGTCCTGTCCCTGTGGCAGTGGTCGTTGAGTGCGCAGCTGACTGAAGAGGCCTTGCGCAAGTCGGTCTTTAACGTGGTCTCGATCCTGACAGGCACCGGTTACGCCAGCGCAGATTACATGCAGTGGGGGCCCTTTGCCGTGACGATGTTCTTCTTTATCGGATTGATCGGCGGCTGCGCTGGATCGACCGCCTGCTCGGTGAAGGTCTTCCGCTACCAGTTGCTGTTCGCCTCGATCAAGGCGCAGGTCCGGCGTATTCACAGCCCCCATGGGGTGTTTACCCCGCGCTATCAGGGCCGTCCGGTGAGCGAGGACGTCCTAAACTCGGTCATGGCGTTCTTCGTGGCCTTTATGGTGTCGATTGGCATCGTGGGCGTGGCGCTGGCGCTGACGGGGC
>JAHDFG010000154.1 GCA_020628265.1 Pseudooctadecabacter sp.
CCCGCGACCTCGTGCAGGACTTTGGGCAGGTCGGATTGCATCCGTGTGCCTTTTCCTGCCGCCAAAATGATCAAAGCAACTGCCATATCTGCCCCGCCGTTGTTGTTTTTGTCTTCATACGGTCCAATTGCGGTAACACAAGTCTCGTGACGTTCACATCCCGTGTCAGCGGATTACACCCGCGCAGGCCAAACCAGAAGGACCCCCATGAAAACTGTTATCTTCGACCTCGACGGCACGCTTGCCGATACCTCCGGCGATCTGATTGCTGCGGCGAACCATTGCTTTCAGGGGCTGGGCCTTGGCGATTTGCTTGATCCGGCACAAGACGCGGGAACAGCCCTCAGGGGCGGGCGGGCGATGCTCAAGCTCGGGTTCAGTAGGGTAGAGGGCTATGGCGAGGAGGAAATTGGCCGTCAGTATCCGATCTTGCTTGCGGCCTATGGTGAGAACATCGACACGCATACCACCCTTTATGAGGGTGCCATGGACGCGGTGGAGGCTCTGAAATCCCGCGGCTACGGGGTTGGCATCTGTACCAACAAGCCGGAAGGGCTGGCCGAGACATTGATGACCCGCCTTGGTGTGCGGTCGGCTTTCGGGGCGTTGGTGGGGGCTGACACTTTGCCTGTGCGTAAGCCGGATCCGACACCACTGCGTGAAACCGCGCTGCGGCTTGGCGGTGATCCTGCGCGGACCTGTTTGGTGGGGGATAGCGACACGGACCGGAACACGGCGCGTGCGGCTGGCGTGCCTTCGATTCTGGTGACATTCGGACCCTCGGGAGAGGACATGGCCGCGCTGGAGCCAGAGGCCCTGTTGCAAAGCTATCCGGATCTGCCTGACCTTGTGGACCGTCTTTTGACGTAATGCCGCAGCGGATAGGCGCAATGGGCATTGACGGGGCGGCCCGCTGACCGCCAAAAACACGTTATGACAGAGATCTTCAAAGGCAGTTTCACCCAGCAAGAGCCGATTCCGCAGGCCGGGATCGACGCAGCCATGGCTGTGCTACAGCACGGACGGCTTCATCGGTACAACACCAGTGGTGACGAAATCGCCGAGACGGCGCTGCTGGAGGAGGAGTTTGCCGCGCTGACCGGTGCCAAATACTGTCTTGCGGTGGCCTCTGGCGGATATGCGATGACGACGGCGTTGCGGGCGTGTGGCGTCGGGCATGGTGACAAGGTGCTGACGAATGCCTTTACCCTTGCGCCCGTTCCCGGAGCGATTGCTGCCGTGGGGGCGCAGCCGGTTTTCGTGGGTGTCACGGAGGACCTCGTTATCGATCTGGATGATCTGGCCGCCAAACTGGATCAGGCTTCGGTCCTGCTGCTGAGCCATATGCGCGGGCATATCTGCGACATGGAGGCGCTGATGGCGCTCTGTGATGCGGCGGGTGTCACCGTGATCGAGGATTGCGCCCATACCATGGGGGCCGATTGGGGCGGGGTGCCGTCGGGCCGTTGGGGCAAATTCGGGTGTTACTCTACCCAGACTTACAAGCACATCAATTCCGGCGAAGGGGGCTTTCTGATCGGCGACGATCCTGAGGCCATGGCCCGCGCCATCATGCTGTCGGGCAGCTACATGCTGTTTGAGCGCCACC
The DNA here is from genome assembly GCA_020628265.1 of Pseudooctadecabacter sp. GTDB lineage: Bacteria > Pseudomonadota > Alphaproteobacteria > Rhodobacterales > Rhodobacteraceae > Octadecabacter. Next base: position 1,610 of record JAHDFG010000154.1, read on the forward strand.
GCGCGGCCCCGCCGCCCGAGGTGTTCAAAACCATCAAATACGAGACCCCGAACATCTCAGGCCGCATGGATAACCTGCGCGCCGCCATTCTGCGCCCGCAACTGGCGGATTTGAGGACCCAATGCGATAGGTGGAACGCGCTCTACCGCGCGGTTGAGGCAGGGCTTGCCGATACACCTGGTTTGCGCCTGATCCCGCGCCCGGCAAAGGAGGGGTTCGTCGCCTCGTCCTTCCAGTTCCTGCTTCTGGATTGGCCTGCGGACGCGGTGGGCGAGGTGATCGCTCGGTGTTTGTCCCGCGGGGTGGAGTTAAAGTGGTTTGGTGGGGCCGAACCTGCAGGGTTCACATCGCGCTATGACAGCTGGCGCTATGCGCCTGAGCAATCCTTACCTGCCAGCGACCGAATCCTTGCGGGCATCGTGGATATGCGGCTTCCGCTGACGTTTTCAATGGATGATTGCGCTTTGATTGCCCGCATTATTCGTGATGAGGTTGGAGCAGTCTGGCAGTCTGGGGCGTGTGCCGATGCGCCCCATGCACCGGTCGACATGCCGGCGCAGTAGCTGCAACCCGTTGAAAGAAAATAACGAATAGCGGAATCCGATAGGTTTTCGCCTTTTGCCACACAGGCAGTTTACCACCTGTGGTTGGCATATCCCTATCTTTTTGGCCAAGTTCCGCTAGGGTCAACTTAGAATTGTGTGTGTTTGAGGGGGCAAAAATGGGCGCCCGAATGAAAGCTTATGACAATATCAGGCTGCTTCGGCGCAAGGTGAATATTGCACAGGACGAGGTGGCTCGGCTGACGGTAGGGCCGCAGCGGGACGCTGCTGTTGTGAGGGTTGCGGCCCTGACAGATGATCTGGTGCGCGCGCTCCAGGATTTTGCCGATATGGGATACGAAGAAGACGTCGCACGGCTCATTGCCGGAGAGGGTCCGACTGACCAGCGCAACGTCTTCGGGCTTCACTAAAAACCCCGCTTCAAGGGCGTTGACGCTTTGCGCGGACTGCGGCATATTATTGAACAAGTGTTCAATAAAGGATTCTGCCGCATATGTTTACCGCATCCCTGTCGTTTGACCTTGGCGAGGACGTGTCCGCGATGCGCGACATGGTGCATGATTGGGCCCAATCCACCGTGAAGCCGCGTGCAGCAGACATTGACCGCGACAATCTGTTTCCGGCGGACTTGTGGACCCAGATGGGGGAGTTGGGTCTGCTGGGCATCACGGTCGACGACACCTACGGCGGCGCGGGCATGTCCTATCTGGCCCACACAGTCGCGATCGAGGAAATTGCCCGCGCCAGCGCCTCCGTGGCACTGTCTTATGGCGCGCATTCCAACCTGTGTGTGAACCAGATCAAACTGAACGGCACCGAGGAACAGAAGCAGAAGTTTCTGCCCAAACTGATTTCGGGTGAACATGTGGGCGCCTTGGCGATGTCCGAAGCGGGGGCCGGATCAGATGTGGTATCGATGTCGCTGTCAGCTGAGAAGCGCAATGATCACTACAGGCTCAATGGCACGAAGTACTGGATCACAAACGGTCCCGATGCATCCACATTGGTCGTTTATGCCAAGACCGATCCTGCCGCAGGATCCAAGGGGATCACGGCTTTTCTGATTGAGCGGGAGATGGTCGGGTTTTCGACGTCCCCGCATTTCGACAAGCTGGGGATGCGAGGGTCCAACACGGCCGAACTCATTTTCGATGATGTGCAGGTGCCCATGGACAACGTTCTGGGCGAAGAGGGGCGCGGGGTTGCCGTCCTGATGTCGGGGCTGGACTACGAAAGGGTTGTCTTGGCGGGGATCGGTCTGGGCATCATGGCCGCCTGTCTGGATGAGGTCATGCCCTACATTTCGACCCGCAAACAGTTCGGGCAACCCATTGGGGATTTCCAACTGATGCAGGGCAAAATTGCCGACATGTATACGGCAATGAATTCCGCCCGTGCCTATGTGTACGAGGTCGCGCGGGCCTGTGATCGCGGCACGGTCACGCGGCAGGACGCGGCGGCCTGCTGTCTTTATGCGTCCGAACAGGCGATGGTGCAGGCCCATCAGGCGGTTCAAGCGCTGGGCGGGGCCGGTTTCCTGAACGATGCCCCCGTGGCGCGGCTGTTCCGAGATGCCAAGCTGATGGAGATTGGGGCAGGGACGTCTGAAATCCGCCGGATGTTGATCGGGCGTGAGATGATGGCGGCGATGTCATGAGGCTGGGTTGGATATGCCGATGACCTTCTACCGTCGCCTGATGAATTTGCGCTGTCCTGAATGCGATGCGGTGCAGCCGACGTTTCCTTTGCGGGCGACCTTTCGGGCCGGGCTGCAACGGTTCGCCCTAAACGATTACGCGGTCTGCCCGACGTGCCGCGCGCACTTGCGCTTGGTGTCCCGCTTTGAGGGGGGTGAAACGTTTCTGATCCAACTGGCGTTGGCCGGCTTTGGATTGGCTGTCTTCCTGTTTGGCTTCGTGCCTCTGGTGGGCGTGATCCTGTCAACGTTTGGGATATGGGGGGTGGCGGTTCTTGCCCTGTTGTTCATCTCGTTCCCCTATCTCGTCGCTGCCTTTATGGGCCGCATCGGACCGCATATTCGTCGGGTGGTGAAGGTATGACGACCAATCGCACTGCCCATGAAGCCGCTTTGGCCGAGGTTCAGGCCGTTGCCGCCCATGCCGCAGCTGGCGGGGGCGAGAACGCCCGCGCCCGCCACGTCGCGCGGGGCAAAATGCTTCCGCGTGATCGTGTGGCCGGTGTTCTGGATGCGGGCTCTCCGTTCTTGGAGGTTGGGGCCACAGCAGGCCACGGAATGTACGACGATGCGGCCCCCTGCGGCGGTGTCATCGCGGGCATCGGACTGGTGCATGGCCGACAGGTGATGGTCGTGGCCAATGATGCGACCGTGAAGGGCGGCACCTATTTCCCGATCACCGTGAAAAAACACCTCCGTGCACAGGAGATCGCAGCCAAATGCGGGTTGCCTTGCGTCTATCTTGTGGACAGCGGGGGCGCAAACCTGCCCAATCAGGACGAGGTTTTCCCCGACCGCGACCATTTCGGGCGCATCTTTTACAATCAGGCGCAGATGTCTGCGGCGGGCATCCCGCAGATTGCGGCTGTCATGGGATCTTGTACCGCAGGCGGGGCATATGTGCCCGCCATGGCGGATGTGTCGATCATCGTGAAGGATCAGGGCACGATCTTTCTGGCCGGTCCCCCGCTTGTGAAGGCCGCGACTGGCGAAGTCGTGAGTGCCGAAGACTTGGGCGGCGGGGATGTGCACACGCGCCTTTCGGGGGTCGCGGACTATCTGGCAGAGGATGACGCCCACGCCTTGGCGCTGGTGCGGCAGGCGGTGAAATCTTGTGGTGCCGGACCTGCGGTTCAGCCAGGTGGCATCCCGACAGCCCGTTTGGACGATCTGTTTGATGTCATACCCGCTGACCTGAAGACCCCCTATGACATCCGATTGTTGATCACGCGGCTTGTCGACGGTGGCGCGTTTGACGAATTCAAGGCCCGCTTTGGGGAAACGCTGGTGACGGGGTTTGCGCAGATCAACGGGATGGACTGCGGGATTATCGCAAACAATGGCGTGCTGTTCTCAGAGGCCGCGCAGAAGGGCGCACATTTCGTCGAGCT
>JAHDFG010000002.1 GCA_020628265.1 Pseudooctadecabacter sp.
AGAGGATTAACGCGAACCAGATCATCCCACCCACGCCATTGGGGCGCATCACCAGAACTTCGGCCGTGCCAACGCCCGTCTCGTGACGCACCTGCCTGCGGTCCGCGTCGGCGCGCAATCCGTGGGTGGTGCCCGCCATCGCCTTTTGGGTGGATTTGCCGACCGACCGCCATTTCCACCAGACCAACGGGCTGAACACCACGAACAGGATCAGGAACAGGCCAGGGTTCGCCGCCACCGCCGCCGGAAGTCCTGCAAGCGCATCAAACCGTTCTGCGAAATAGCTGCCCATGGGGTGCACGATCTCCTTGCGCTGATTTGGCCGTTTGTATCTGAAGGATGGACGCTATATCTGCGAAGTGAACGACGCAAGGTGCCTGATATGACGGAAGAACAAACAACTCACTTCGGGTTTGAAACGGTGCCTGAAACGGAAAAGGCGGGCCGTGTCCAAGGCGTCTTTTCGAGCGTCGCCAGCAAGTATGACGTGATGAACGATGCCATGTCGCTTGGCATCCACCGCCTGTGGAAAGATGCGATGATGGATTGGCTGGCCCCGCGCGGCGGTCAGCGGCTGCTGGACGTGGCAGGCGGGACAGGCGATATTTCGTTCCGGTTCTTGAAACGCGCAGGCCATGGCCACGCGACCGTGCTGGACCTGACAGAGCCGATGCTGATCGAAGGCCGCAAGCGGGCCGAGGCCGAACGGCTGGGCGAGAGCCTTGATTGGGTGGTTGGCGACGCCATGGCGCTGCCGTTCGAGGACAACACGTTTGACGTCTACACGATCAGCTTTGGCATCCGGAATGTGACCCGCCCACAAGAGGCCTTGAACGAGGCTTACCGCGTGTTGAAACCCGGGGGGCGCCTGATGGTGCTGGAGTTCAGCCATATCCCGAACGATCTGCTGCAGCGGCTGTATGATTTCTATTCGTTCAACGCGATCCCCGTCATGGGGAAGGTCATCACGGGAGATCGGGACAGCTATCAGTATCTGGTGGAATCGATCCGCAAGTTCCCCGATCAGGACACGTTCCTTGATATGGTGCGCACGGCGGGGTTCGACAACGCCAAATACCGCAACCTGAGCCTTGGCATCGCCTGCCTGCATTCCGGCTGGAAACTCTGACCATGCGGGGTCCGCACAATATCTTCCGGCTGATCCGCACTGGTGCCACTCTGGAACGGACCGGTGCACTAAAGGCCGTGCTGCAGGCCGCGCAGGCGCCGCGGCATCTGGGTTGGGTGCTGCGAGGATTGGTTTGGCCGTTCCAGTGGCTGGGATTGAAGGGCGATACCAACTTGCCGCCCGTCACACGCGCCCTGCAGGCGCTGGGGCCTGCCTACATCAAATTTGGTCAGGTTTTGTCCACGCGGCCCGATGTGGTCGGGCATGAATTGGCAACACAGTTGCGCGTGCTGCAGGACAAACTGCCCCCGTTCGAGACCGAGTTGGCAAAAGCCGAAGTCGAGAAAGAGCTGGGCGTTCCCGTTGATCAGCTGTTTTCCGAATTCTCGGACCCCGTCGCGGCTGCGTCGATTGCGCAGGTCCACAAGGCACGTGCGATTTCCGATGGGTCGTGGGTTGCCGTGAAGGTTCTGCGCCCGGGGATCGAACGGGCGTTTCAAAAGGACATCGACGCGTTCTACTTTGCAGCCTCCGTCATTGACCGGTTGTCGCCGTCGTCGCGACGTTTGCGCCCTGTCGAAGTGATCGAACACTTCGAAGGCGGTGTCCTGAGCGAGTTGGACTTGCGACTGGAAAGCGCGTCCGCGTCCGAATTTGCGGACAATACGAAAGGTGACGCAGGTTTCGCGCTGCCTCACGTTCGGTGGTCCCTATCGGGTCGGCGGGTGATGACATTGGACTGGGCCGAAGGAATCAACGCGGCAGACGTCGAAGCGATTGCAGCCGCGGGCCATGACCTGACAGAGCTGTCCCGCCGCGTTTTGCAATTGTTCCTCAATCACGCCCTGCGGGACGGGTTCTTTCACGGGGACATGCACCACGGAAACCTGAAGATCGCCGCCAACGGGGACATCATTGCCTACGATTTCGGGATTATGGGGCATCTGGATGAATATACGCGACGGGTCTACGCCGAAATCCTGTTCGGCTTTATCCGGCGGGATTACAAACGTGTCGCGGAAGTGCATTTCGAGGCAGGCTATGTGCCGGCCGACCAAGACGTGGACGAGTTTGCCCGCGCGTTGCGGGCCGTGGGTGAGCCAATCTTCGGGATGAACGCCGAACAGATTTCGATGGCCCGCTTGCTGTCCTACCTGTTTGAGGTGACCGAGCGGTTCGGGATGCAGACGCGCACGGAGTTGATCCTGCTACAGCGCACAATGGTCGTGGTGGAAGGCGTCGCGCGGACATTTGACCACCGGATGAACATCTGGGATGCGGCCAAGCCGGTTGTCGAAACCTACATCAAGGACAGCATCGGGCCTCGGGCGGCTGTCGATGATCTGGTCAAGACGGCCCGCGTGCTTGCGCGTTTTGGGCCACGGCTCCCCGCCTTGGCCGAGGCTGCGTTGATCCGGTTGAGCGAGGACCCTGCGCCGCCGCCAAGACGGAGCTACTGGCCCGCCATCGGCTGGCTTGTCGCCGGTGCTATCCTAGCAAGTGGTGTCGCGATACTGATCGAGGTTTTGGGCTGATCAGCCTTCACGCAGGGCACTGATATCTGTGGCAAGGATCGACACGCCCCCGTCCATGACAAGGACAGCCTGACCGTTTTCACTGCGCACCTCGCGCACGGTGGCATAGACGTCCGCCACATCGTTAAGGATCACCTCGCCATTGGCGCTGCTAACGATGCGGAAGGAATACACACCGTTGTCCATTGGCGTGCCGTCAGGCTTCACACCCGCCCATTCGATGTTGTCGGTTGATTTGGGGATGTCTCGACGGTCCACCTCCTCACCATCGCTGTTGTAGACGACGAGTTCTACCTTGTCTGCTGCTGCGGCAGGGTTGGGCGCAAGGGTGATCGGCGTTCCGTCAAAGTTTACAGGCATGGGCGCGCGCGCTTCGCGGCCTACCCAAGCGGCCATTTGGGCCATACCGGTCGTATTCATCTGAACCATCAACTCGGTCAGCAGATCATTGGTCAGGACCTGCTGCTCCACACCCGAGAACGTTGCCAACTGCATGGCATATTCGCTCGCGTCGGTGGGGTTCAGGGGGTCCTGATTTTCCATCTGGACCGTCAGCATTTTCAAGAAGGTGTCGAAGTCAGAGCTGATAACAGACTCAGACGTTTCTGTTTGGGGAGCAAAGGATGGGGATGTGGTCGCGCCGACTTGCGTCAAGTCCATAGCAGCCTCCTAAAGGGTCAGATTGAGGCCGCCGATATGGGCCTTGGGTCGGGGTGGTTCGGTCTTGGCAGTCAGTTCGAGCGGGTCGTCAGGACGACCGGTTTCAGCATTGTCACCGGCCTGTCCGCTGCTGTTCTGGCGGCCATCGAAGGTAAACGACGGGTTGTCGTATCCCAATTCAGAAAATTCCTTCAGGAGGCTGTCCATATTCCGCCGCATCAAGTCCGCCGTTTCGGGGCGTTCGGCAAGGATGGACACCGTGAGACCGGTCTCCGATGTGGAGAGTGAGATTCGAACGCGGCCCAGCTCCTCGGGGTTGAGGGAGATCTGCGTCGTCTCGACGCCGCCTTGGGCAAGCGCCGTTGCGATTTGCTGTGCGACATGCGGCGCGAGCGCGCGGGGCAGTGCGGTGGGCGCAACCGTGACATTCGGCGACACCCCGTGTGATGACTGCGGCCCAATCGGTTCTGTGCCAAAGAGTGATCTTTGCACCGGATTATCGACTGCCTTGCTTGCTTCGTCACTCATTACCCAAGGGACCGGCGAATGAAGCGCAGCAGGAACAGTCGCCTGTCGTTGGAGGCTGATGTGAGGTGCAGGCGCCACTGCCCTCCCATTCACGTCACGCAAATGTACCAACCCTACATCCTGCAGTTCGGGCACAATATCGTTGGCTTTGAACGGACGAAGTTCCTGCATTGGCGCGGCAGATGACATCTTTGGCTGCGACAGGGGAAGCGGCGCGTGCTCTTTCGCGGTGGTCGCCTTCTGAGTTTGCCGACCCGAGTTCTGTACGATCGACGTCGGCTGATCCTCAAGGCTCCTAGTGCTTTTGGGGGACAAGTGGACATCTTTGGACCCCTCGGAAGCATCCACCATCCGACGGACGTCCTGATCCATCGGGGAGAAGGCAGACGATGGACGAACAGCGGCCATATCCCCCGTCATAAGGGGAGTAGCGCCGGAGCCTTCGCCGCGAACTTGGACCGGCACGCGGCTTTGACCCGCATCTGGCGCATCAGCGTCAACAAGAGCGGGTGACGAGACGGGACCATTCGTTGACACGGTGGGATTGGAGCCATGCTGGGGTGCGATACGCTCCGCCCTCCGACCTAAGTCAGCAGGACGTCCTATGGTGTTCTGGACGACATCGTGCCCTTTCGACCTCTCCAGAGTTGGCGTTGTATCATCGGCGCGCGGTCGAAGGATTTGTTCCGGCCCCGCTGAAAGGTCGTCTTGATGCGGTCCCGGAACAGACGCTGCTATGGCTTGGACATCACTATTGCCGGAGGCCGCTGCGGGAGGGGCTGTCTGGGTGATCGTGGAAAATCTTGTTCCGTCTGGCGCTGGATCGATGGACCTGACATGCGTTGCGGGAACTGGAGTGACCCATTGGGACCCAACCATGACAGGCATCTCGGTCATTTTGCCCTCCAACATCTTGTCTGATCCATCAGATGCCGTACCGGTCTGGGGCAATCTGTCCGAGGCCGGCACTGGCAGTGGATCGTCCAGATTTGCTGAAGAGGGTGACGCCTCGCCATCCTCGGAAGCGGGCGGGGCGCCTGCGCTTTGTTCGGCCAGCACTTCGTCGGTCGCATTTAAGCCGTCTTTACCAACGCCAGACCACACATCGCCAAACGACGTCATTGGCGACATCGGCAATTCTGTTGCGGACGCAGTTGGCTTTGTCGCCAACGCATTCCAAAGCGGTTGCACGTCTGTCGGACCCATCGGTTTCTCCGATTCTTTTGAACTGGCCCAGCTTTAAACCGCAGTTCCTTACTCATTGTTTACCGGTGCCCCCTAGAGGTCGATAAAAGTTTCCGAGTCACGAGGTTCGTATGGAAATCCCTGTCGTAAATGCTCCGGCACGACCCGCCAATACAGATCAAATCATGGATGTCGCTCAAGCGCTGGAGGCAAGTTTTCTGGCAGAAATGTTGAAATCCGCTGGGCTTGGCGAAACGCCTGACGGTTTCGGCGGAGGGGCTGGCGAGGACCAGTTTGCCTCGTTCCTGCGGGAAGAGCAGGCGAAACAAATGACGCAGGCTGGTGGGATCGGCCTTGCCGAAGCCTTGTTCGATGCGATGGTCCGGTCCGCAAATGTCTAACCGCGCAATCGCACAGCTGATCCGGCTGTTGGATAAGGAACGCACAGCCCTGATCTCCGGCGACCTTGAGACCGTGATCGGACTGACAGACGAAAAGCGGGCACTGGCCGACAAGCTTGAGGCCGATGACACAATAGAGCTGCGCGCGCTCTCGATGAAGTTGGCGCAAAACGGGCGGCTTCTTGCCGCCGCGCGTGATGGTGTTTCGGATGTGGCGTCCACACTCAAGAAACAGCGGGACGCCAGGACGAAGCTGTCGGGCTACGACAGGTCCGGCAAAGCGACGATGATTAGCGGAGCCCCCTCAAAAACAGAAAGACGTTTCTGAAAATTGGAAACAAAGATCGGTGTTTTGCCGCTGCCCCGTTAAGGCCTTGTTAGGCCCGAATGATGAAAGTGGCCCTGCACTCGGACGAGTGGCGCGATCAGCCTCTGATCTGCATCCGTCAGAACGACGTTCCTAGCGGTCGAAACAGACCGGCAATCAAACCTTGGCGCCAAAGGCGCCCTTAAAGAATGGAACAACAATGTCCAGTATTCTGACCAACAACAGCGCAATGGTTGCGCTTCAAACCCTCAAATCCATCAACAACGACCTGGGCAAGACCCAGAGCATGATCTCTACCGGCAAGGCCGTCGGCAATGCAGCAGACAACTCCGCCATTTGGGCGATCTCAAAGGTCATGGAATCCGACGTGTCCGGCTTCAAGGCTGTTTCTGATTCCCTGGCTCTGGGCGAATCCACTGTGGCGGTTGCAAGCGCTGGTGCAGAGCAGATCACTGAGCTTCTCAACGAAATGAAAGAGAAGGTCGTCGCCGCAACCGGTGAAAACGTGGACAACGCGAAAATCACAGCTGACGTCGACGAGTTGAAGAACCAGATCACGTCCATCATCTCTGCGTCCCAGTTCAACGGTTCAAACTTGCTTGACACCGCGGGTGGCGACATCACCGTATTGTCGTCTCTTGACCGCGACGCCGCTGGCGCGGTGACCGCCGCGAACATTACTGTGGCATCCGTCGATTTCGAGGCAGGTCTGGACCTGACCACAATTGACGTATCTTCGGCTGCCGCTGCCGACGCGTCGTTGGACGATATTGAGACACTGATCCAGACGGCCGTGGACGGAGCAGCCGCGCTGGGTGCATCCGCGAAACGTATCTCCGATCAGGGCGAGTTCATCGGCAAGGTCACGGATGCGATCAAGTCGGGCATCGGGTCCCTTGTCGACGCAGACATGGAGGAAGCTTCTGCTCGTCTGCAGGCGCTTCAGGTTCAACAGCAGCTGGGCACGCAGGCACTCTCGATCGCCAACCAGGCACCCCAGTCGATTCTGTCGCTGTTCCGGTAATGCGATAGCCCGAGGCGCTCCGCCGCGCCTCGGGCCCTTATTCACCACCTGACGAAGTCATGTGTTGCGAACTCACGTCCCGAAAGGACCCGTAGTGAATATCATCGACCAAGCTCGACAAGCTTACACGCCCTCATCTTCCTCTTTGCGCACAGGGCGATCCTTGGAACATCAATTGTTCTCGGACGTTACGCAGCGCTTGAACCAGACACACAAGACGTTGCCATCTGGGTTTCCTGCATTTGCCGAGGCGATTTATGCAAATCGGGCAGTTTGGAACCATATGGCGGTACAGGTGGCTGACGACGAAAATGCCCTTACAGATGACCTTCGAGCCCGCATCTTCTATCTTGCAGAATTTACGGCCTTTCATTCGACCAAGGTCCTGAAGGGCGAGGCCGACATTGCGCCCTTGCTCGAAATTAATACAGCAATGATGCGCGGCTTGGCTGCGTCAGAGGGTCTGTAATGTCAGGTCTGGTTTTAAAGCTCGGCCCCAAGGAACGCGTGCTGGTGAACGGCGCCGTTATCGAAAATGGGGATCGGCGGTCCCGCCTGTCCATCCTGACGCCAAATGCTAATATTCTCCGTCTGCGCGACGCCATTCGACCCGACGAGGTGACAACCCCGGTCCGGCGTGTCTGCTACATCGCACAGCTTATTCTGTCCGGAGATGCGGACCCTGACCAAGGGCGCACGCAACTGCTTCGGGGGGTTGAGCAACTCAGCCAGGCCCTTACGGATCAGGACAGTCGCCAGCAACTGGCGGACGCGACTGATGCATTTGTCGAAGGGGAATTCTACCGTGGACTGAAAAGGCTGCGCAGTTTGCTGCCACGCGAAGACAGACTGCTCGCTGCGGCGCCGAGGCCATCATGACGTTCCAACCGGTATTGCCACTTTCCGGCTACGCGGGTTGGTTGTTTCTGGACAGAACCGCAGACAGTCAAAAGACCGCGTTCAGCGAAAGTGCGAGCGTTAAACGGATCACAGACGACTTTAGGGAACGCATTGGTTCCATCCAGACCGCAGAAGATCTTGTCGCAGATCGCAACCTGTTGTCTGTGGCTCTGGGCGCTTTTGGGTTGGATGACGACATCAACAACCGCTTCTTCATTCAAAAGGTGCTTGAAGGAGACCCGAATAACGATGATGCCTTGTCGAACAGGTTGTCCGACAGCCGATACGCCGACCTGAATGCAGCCTTCGGATTTGGCAATGTCGGCTTGCCTAGGACTGCTCTGTCTTTCTTCGCCGAAGACATGATCACCAGATATGAAGTCCGCCAGTTTGAACGTGCTGTTGGTGAACAGAACAACGACTTACGCTTGGCCCTCAATCTGGGTCCCGCTGTGGACGATGTGATCTCGGGGAACAGTACCAATGACGGGCAGTGGTTCGCTATGATGGGCAACAGCCCGCTCCGCAGCATGGTCCAGACCGCTTTGGGCTTTCCTGCCAGCTTCGCAACCATCGACATAGACAAGCAGCTTGAGCAGTTCAAAGGACGCGCCAATGCAACCTTTGGAACGAGTGATTTCAGTGCCTTGGCCAGCGAAGAAAACCAAGAGAAGATGATCCGGCTGTATCTGTTGAGATCAGAAGCGGCTGCATTCTCGAACTTGAGCGGCGCATCAACGGCGCTGACCCTGCTGCAACAGATATAGAAGTCCTCACCGAATGCAGGAGGCATATCAACCAGCCTGCAATGCACGCTGTAGCAAGCGAAACGCGCCCGCGGGTCCATGTTTTCCTTTGGTCGCGATGAACTCCTCCAACGCATCTCTTGTGGCAATAGCCTCGTCGACGCGATGGTCCGAACCGCTCACGTATAGCCCCGACTGAATCATCAATTCGGCCTCTGCATAGGCCCCCATATTCTGTCTGGCTTTTGAGATCAGCGCGTTCTCGGCCGGATTTGCGGCCTCCGGCAGAGAGCGCGAAACAGATCGTGTCACATCAATGGCTGGGAACCGACCACGTTCTGCGATTGCCCGATCCAAGACAACATGACCATCGAGGACGCCGCGTAGCATGTCTGCAACCGGTTCTTCCATGTCCGAACCAGCAACCAGAACGGTATAGATAGCCGTTATATCGCCGGATGGATCGACGCCCGGACCAGCCCGTTCACAAAGACGTGCGACTGCAGCAGGGGTCGACGCCGGGTGCCCGCGAAGGTTGGCCGTCTCTCCGGCAGCGACAGCCACCTCACGGTGGGCTTCAGCAAACCGCGTCACACTGTCGATGAGTAAAAGCACGTGCAGCCCCTGATCGCGAAAGTACTCGGCCACGGCTGTAGCCGCCAATGGGCATCGCTTGCGGACATGTGCAGCCCGGTCCGACGTTGCCGCAACAACCACGCTTCGTGCCATTCCTTCCGGCCCGAGGGCCTTTTCGACAAAGGCCCGAACTTCGCGGCCACGTTCCCCGACCAGACCGATGACGATCACGTCCGCCTCAACCTGTTTCGCCAAAGACGCAAGCAAGGTGGATTTGCCCACACCAGATCCGGAGAAGAGCCCAATGCGCTGGCCGCGCACTATGGGAAGGATCGTATCGAACACAGCAAAGCCCGTTGACAGGCGCGCGCCCAGATCACGACGCGACGAGGCTGGCGGTGGGGGTGCCTGAATTCCCGTTTCCTTAAGGCCTGGCAGCAAAATGCGACCATCGAGCGGTTCACCATCAGGATCAACAACGCGCCCGATCCAGCCCGCATGTGGTGCAAACGGGACGCGGGGCATCAGGGCTGCCGGCGTCGAAAGCGGGATGTCTTCAAGCGCACCTTCAAAAAGCACATCAACCGATGCCTGACCCGTCCGAACGATTTCGCCAACCTGATCATGGCCAATCAATCGAATGCGTTGCCCGATGCAGGCCTGATCGGCAAGGCCCTTTATCTTCAGGGTTTGCCCTGCAATCTCGACCACGTATCCGACTGGAAAGTGGGGGCGGACATTACGGACAGCCGCGTCCATCTGTTCAAGGATTTCGTTCGACATGGGTCCTCGCTGTTCTGGCGACAACCAATTCTTAGGGAATCAACCTTAAGGCTTAGTTGAAGCTATTCGAGGGAGAAGCCCCGATGTTCCAGAACTTGGACATAATGCAAACGTCTGCTGCCATGGCCCGTCATGCGGGTGCCCGTCAGGCGATTACTGCGGCCAACATGGCCAATGCCGACACGCCCGGCTATCGCGCAATGCGCATGGTGCCTTTCGCTGACATCCACCGAGCAAACTCACATGAGCACTTGCGAATGACGCGCCAAGGACACCAGTCTGGCGAGTTCACCGGCACTGCGGCACGCCCGGTACAAACCGGGTCCGAGGCCGCGCCTAACGGCAACACTGTGTCTCTCGAACAGGAAATGGTCAGTGCCGTTGAGATCCAGCGTGAGCACAGTCGCGCGCTGGCAATCTACAAACATTCGCTTGACGTGCTTCGTCTCAGCATCGGGAGGCGCTGACAATGGCTGACTTTTCTGATGCGATGAACATCACGGCGAGTGGCATGCGCGCGCAGGCCGCACGATTGCGCCATGTCTCGGAGAACATCGCAAACGCCGACACCCCAGGCTACCAGCGAAAAACAGTCAGCTTTTCGGCTGTGATGGAGGCAGGGCAGGACACTGGGTTGGTCGCAACCGGTCGCGTGCGGTTGGACGACAGCGCGTTCCAGCAGATTTATGACCCGACGCACCCCCTCGCCGACGCGGACGGAAATTATGACGGATCAAACGTCAACCTGCTGATTGAGATTGCCGACGCGCGGGAAGCGCAGCGCAGTTACGAGGCCAATCTGAAACTGTTCGATCAGGTGCGACAGATGTCGTCGTCCCTGATGGAAATCTTGCGTCGTTAAGGAGACCTATTATGGACATTCGTACATCAACCGTTGCGAACGCCTATGCGGCCAACAGGCCCGCGACCGCCCCTGATCCCGATGCCGGTCCTGGTGGCGCGTTCGCGCAGGCGGCTGATACCTTTATCGAAACTTTACGTCACAGCGAACAAACGGCGATGTCCGCGATGTCTGGCGGCGCGGATCCTCATGCCTTGGTTCAGGCACTTGCCCAAACGGAGCTTGCCGTCGAAACGGCAGTGACTGTTCGTGACAAGGTGGTTGAAGCCTATCAGGAAATTCTGCGGATGCCGGTGTGATGACCGACGCCCAGTTCTATGACACGCTGAGGCAAGGTCTGTGGGTGGCCGTTTTGGTTTCACTACCGATCCTTTCCGTCGCACTTGTTGCAGGGCTGATCGTCGGGCTGTTTCAGGCGCTGACTTCCATTCAGGAAATGACCCTGACGTTTGTTCCCAAACTGGCTGCCATTGTCGGTGTCTTCTGGATCACCATGGGTTTCATGACCGAAACGCTGGTCGCGTATTTCCAGAACACGCTTGTGCCAATCATCATAGGAGGCTGATCTGATGGAGAACGCGACCTACACCGTTCTGACCCGCCAGTCCGGCCTGATGAACCAGATGCGCGTCGTCGCGAACAATATCGCGAACCTTTCTACGACAGGCTTCCGAACAGAGGACGTCGTCTTTTCGGAACATGTGAAGGCACTCGGGCGTGATGACCCGTCTTTGTCCATGGCCACGGCATCTGTGCGTGAGACAGTGTCGGCGCAAGGGACGCTCACCCAGACAGGCGGGCCGTTTGACCTTGCGATTGAAGGGGACGGGTTCTTTCTGGTGGAGACACCGGGTGGTGAGCGACTGACCCGTGCAGGCGCTTTCACTCCGAATGAGAATGGCGACCTTGTGACGCCGGAGGGCTACCGCGTTCTTGATGCTGGTGGCGCCCCCGTTTTTATCCCCCAAGGTGCAGGGCCGGTCGGGATTGCTCCGGATGGCACTGTCAGCGCGGGCGGCCAACCTGTCGGTCAGGTCGGCTTGGTTCGCCCGCTCAACCCCGCGGGGCTGATCCGCGAAGACGGCGTCCGTTTTCGGGCTGACGAGGGATTTGAGCCGTTGATCGAAGGCCGGATGCTGCAAGGTTTTCTTGAGGAATCCAACGTAAACCCCGTCCTTGAGATCAGTCGCATGATCGAAGTGCAGCGCGCCTACGAGTTGGGCCAGAGTTTCATCGACAAGGAAGATGAACGTATCCGCAGCGCGATCCGCGCGCTTGGTAAGTAATAGCAAAAGGGGGCAGACGATGCGTGCCTTAAGAATTGCAGCAGCCGGTATGGCAGCTCAGCAAACACGAGTTGAGGTCATCTCAAACAACCTCGCGAATATGAGCACCACGGGCTACAACACACGCCGCGCGGAATTTGCGGACTTGCATTACCAGCAGCTTCAGCGCCCGGGCACGATCAATGCGTCTGACGGAACAGTATTGCCGACCGGCGTGCAACTGGGTCTCGGCGTGCGACCAACATCCGTGTCAGTGATGCTGGAACAAGGATCGCTGGCGGCAACTGGGGGCGATCTCGATCTGGCGATCGAGGGTAACGGCTACATCGAAGTGACACTTCCGGACGGACGGCCCGCCTACACCCGCGATGGCGGACTGAAACGCACCGGTGACGGTCTGATCGTGACGTCAGATGGATATCCTGTTGTGCCCGACATCACGATCCCTGCGGATGCGCGATCCATTTCGATCAACGCCGAAGGTGAGGTGTACGCCTATTTCGTCGATCAGGTCGAACCGCAGCTTTTGGGTCAATTCACTTTGGCCGGCTTCACCAACCCGAAAGGGTTGGAGGCCATCGGATCAAACCTGTTTCTTGAAACTCCCGCGTCCGGCCCCTCGGCAGTGGCAACACCCGGTCAGGACGGGTTGGGGGTTCTGCGCCAAGGCTATCTTGAAGACAGCTCTGTCGATCCTGTTCGCGAAATCACTGACCTGATCAAGGCCCAGCGCGGGTACGAGTTGAATTCGAAAGTCATCTCGGCATCGGATCAGATGCTTGGCGCAATGGTGCAGATTCGATGATCCGCTTGGTATTTCTGTTTCTCCTGGCTGCGGGTCCGGTTGCGGCAGACGCGCTGGTCGCGGCGCGCACCATTCCCGCCCGCAGCGTCATTGGCCCCGAAGACGTCCTGTTGCGGGACATTGCGGTGCTTGGCGGTCTGTCCGATCCGGCAATGGCTGTCGGTCTTGAGGCCCGTGTTGCCATCTACGCCGGCCGGCCCATTCGCAGCGCGGACCTTGCGACACCGGCAGTCGTGGAACGGAACCAGATTATTCTGCTCGTTTACCAGAGTGGCGGCATCACGATTTCAACCGAGGGGCGGGCGCTGGACAGGGCCGGTCCCGGCGACCGAATCCGCGTCATGAACCTTTCATCACGCGCCACCGTCACAGCACAGATTGACGCGACCGGCACGGCGCGCGTCCGCCAATAGGAGTTTTTGATGCGTAGAACGATGATCCTGACGTCAGTAGCTGTCCTTGCACTGGCCTCATGCAGCCGCTTGGGCGACGTCGGGCAGGCGCCTGAATTCACTCCGCCCCAGTCCACACCTGAAGCAACGGCCATGATGACCTTCGGTATCGCCAGCGATTTTGTCGACACGATAGTTCCCGACGATTCACCGTCGCTGTGGACGGGTGAGCGCGGCTCGCTTCTGGGCGACCGACGTGCCGTGCAACGAGGGGACATCCTGACGGTCGTCATCGAGATTGATGACAGCGCTTCGATCTCGAACTCGACGGACCGTTCCCGTAGCGGGTCTGAAAGCCTGTCTATTCCCAACCTTTTCGGAGTTCCGCAGCGGGTTGATCCGTCGTTGCCGGACGGTGCGAGCCTCAGCTCGGCCGTCGACTTTAATTCCAATAGCTCCTTCGGTGGGGACGGATCGGTCCGCCGCAATGAACAGCTAGAATTGCGGATCGCCGCAACCGTCGTTGGCGTGATGCCCAACGGGGTGCTCTCGATCCAAGGGTCGCAAGAGGTGCGCGTCAACTTCGAGATGCGGGAATTGCTCGTGTCTGGGTTTGTCCGCCCCGAAGACATCAGCCGCCAGAATGAAATCACCTATGACAAGCTTGCCTCTGCCCGAATCTCCTACGGCGGGCGTGGCCAGATTTCTGACGTCCAGCAGCCTCGCGCCGGCCAACAAGTCGCCGACATCCTCTTGCCGTTCTAGGAAGCCATGATGAAAAAACTCCTTCTCCCGATCATCCTTTTGGTTCTTGGACTTGGTGGTGGTGTGGGCGCCGGCCTCGTTCTGATGCCCGAACAAGAAGAAGACCCCATGATCGCCGAGAACCCCTGCGGGGAGGTGGAACCGGTCATGGCCGCGGCAGACACCGCGCCGACCCCGATCCCGTTGGATAATCGGGAATACGCGCGGATGAACAACCAGTTCGTCGTGCCTGTCGTCAACAATGACAGAGTGACTGGCCTCATGGTTTTGTCGCTGAGCATCGAGGTCGCGGCAGGTGGTCAGGAGGCTGTGTTCTCTCATGAACCGCGGCTACGGGACGCGTTTTTGCAGGTGATGTTCGACCACGCAAACATGGGCGGCTTTAACGGCGCATTCACCGCAACCTCGAACATGCGGCTTCTGCGCGACGCCCTGCGAGAGGCTGCGGATCGCGTGATGCAGGGCCATATCAGTGATGTTCTGATCGTCGACATCGTGCGGCAGGACGTCACCAACTAGCACGGCGTTGGGATTGTTCGTTTTCCAGTGTGCGGGCACGGTCAAGCGCCTTTCGGGCGGCTTCTAGGCGGGCTAGGGACTGGGCAACATCGGCGCGGATCGCTTCTCGTTGACGGGCGGCCTCAATAAGTTCGCGATTGATCAAGGTTTTTCGCTGTTCCACCCAAGTGTCCCACCGCAGGTTCGCGCCGGCACGGGCGGCCGTGCTGTCGGGCGGCGCGTAATCCGGATGATCCAAATCGTGATGTTGCGCTTGAAGGTCGGCTATTCGCGTTACGAGGCGACCAAGCCCAGCCTGCTTGGACCGGTAGACCGCTTCCAACATGGGCACCAAACGCGCCAGTTGACGAGATGGTTCGGTCATTTCTTCGCCGCCTGACGCACCCGATCTGCAAATCGAATGGCTGCTGCGACTGCCTTGTAGTGGTCCTGAGGGACTTCCTGACCGATCTCGACAGTCGCATGCAAGGCGCGAGCTGTCGGAGGATCCGAGTGGATGGGAACGCCAGCCTCACTCGCGCATTCACGGATGCGGGCTGCGACCAGATCGACGCCTTTTGCCACACAATGCGGCGCGCCCGGGTTCAATCGATCCCATTTCAATGCAACGGCGTAATGGGTCGGGTTCACAATGATCACATCCGCATCTGGCACATCAGACAGCATTTGATTCATCGCAATCGAAACGCCCTTTTGACGCCTTTGCTGTTTCATATGCGGATCGCCCTCGGAGTTCTTCATCTCATCGGTCAGTTCCTTGCGCGACATGCGGTTCTTGCGAAGATGTTCCGCGCGCTGCCACGTGTAGTCGACAACACCCAAGGCTGCTGCGATGACCAGAACGATGCCCAACAGTGTGATCGAAAGCCTGAGAAGCGTCGCGATCACCTGCCCTGGGGCCAATGCCATTGCCCCCAAAATCTCATCCATCTGGCCGAGCAAAAACAGAAACAGCACGGTGGAATAGAGCACCAGCTTTGCGAAACTCTTGCCGAACTCGAAAAGTCCGTTTCGCCCAAATTTGTTCTTCGCCTGCGATATTGGCGAGATACGGGACATTTTGAATTCGAGCTTTGACGGGGCGAAGACGAAACCGCGCTGGACCAAGAGCGAGACAATTACGAAAGCTGCAGGAATTCCGAACCACGGCAGCAATTGCAGGGACATATCCGCCATGATTCCGCCCATCACAGGGGCGGCAGAGCCAGCGAAGACTGTCCTCGACATCGTGTCGGCATGCCCCAGAAAGCCGGCCAGCGTGGACCCCATCTCGACCATCGTCAGTGTTCCGATCGACAGGCCCATGACAATCAGGCCCGCGTAGGCCGCGGCTGTGTTCAGATCAATCGATCTGGGGATATCGCCTTTCTTGCGGGCCTCATCCAACTTGTTTTGGGAGGCCTCATATTGCTTGTCATCGTCGGTTGATGGATCGCTCATCGCGGGCCTCTGAACGGGTCCATTAGGAATGTGCCCAACGCCTCAACCCACAGCGAAAGCATCATCGGCGCTGCAAGCATCAGAATGATCAAGCCACCCGCCGTAATCGCAGGGGCCCCGACGAAGGCCACCATGAGTTGGGGCATGGCTTTGTTAATGACGCCGAGCGTCACGTTGTAGAGCAGGGAT
Organism: Pseudooctadecabacter sp.; assembly: GCA_020628265.1. Taxonomy (GTDB): domain Bacteria; phylum Pseudomonadota; class Alphaproteobacteria; order Rhodobacterales; family Rhodobacteraceae; genus Octadecabacter. The sequence continues at coordinate 16,054 of JAHDFG010000002.1, forward strand.
GCAATCACAAAGGGCGCGGCAAGCGTGAAACCGAGTGAAAAGGCACGGCCCACTTCTGCAATGCCTGCAGGCGTCAGCACATCGGGCGGGATGACCTGCCCCAACGGGACCATGGCATAGGATTGGATCATGAACATCGCAAACTGGACGTGAATACCCATGATCGTTGCGAGTGCGACCCCGCCGACAACCAACACGTGACCCATAGCGGGCAAAGGCTCCACGCCGGCGCCCCCAAAGATCTGGGACAGTGACGTGGATTGCGCCGCGATCGTTCCGGCAATTTGCAGGACCACGACAAACAAACGCAGCATCAAGCCAAGGAATAATCCCGTCAGGGTCTCCGCAAGGATCAGCCCGCCCAGACCCGCAGCCCCCAAGCCAACCGGTGCCACTGGTGCGGCGGGAAACACGATGGCGGTAAAGGCAAGCGCAAGACCCAGCTTCACACGTGCAGGGACCGATTGCTCTCCGAACGCGGGCAACAGGGAAACCATTGCACCGACCCGCAGAAAGACCACGAAGGCCTGCCATAGGACGGCTTGGGAAATGTCCGTCAGGGCCGAGAGGTCCTCGATCATGCGGGGACCAGACCGACCAATGCGGGTTTGGCATCAACGCCAATTTCCTCAAACGACAAAACAGGATTGGGAAGGCCTTTAGCCGTCAGAACCGTACGCAAGAACCGCCGTCGTTTCATTGAGGTGACCAACGCGGGATAAGCACCGGCCTCTCCCGCGCTGGTGACTTTTTCGGATATCGCATTCGCAAGCCGGTTGAATTCTTCCGGAGGCAGGGCCACGTCGCCCAGTCCCTTCTCGGTTGCGATCTGATAGGTTGCGAAGGTGTCTTCCCACTCCGGGGCCAACTGAACCAGAGGAATGGTCCCATCCTCGCGCCGCATTTCGGCGACCAGCTGGAACCCGAGCCGTTGACGAACATGCTCAGCCACGCCTTCCACGGATGTGTAGAGTTGCCGACCCTCAGCAGTGGCCTCGATGATAAGCGACAGATTTCGGATGGAGACCCGTTCATCAAGAAGGAGGCGCAAAACGGACAGCAGCATGTCCACGGGCACTTTATCAGGCACCAGTTCATCCAGCATCTTTCTGTTGGCCTCTGATCTGGCGGCATCCGACAGGCTGCACATTTCGTCCATCAGGCGGCGCAGGGCCTTAAGCGTCATCAATCGTGCGAAGTTCTTCTTGATGACTTCAAGCAGATGCGTCGCGAGGACTTCTGTCGGCTGTACGGTTGTCAGACCACTTAACGCCGCGACTTCCTGATCTTCAGGCTCGATCCAACGGGCCGGCGCGCCATACACTGGCTCATCAACATCAATGCCTTCGGGCGCGGGGGCCTCTGGCCCCGCAAGTAGTGTCAGCACCCGCCCGGGTCTGAGCCTGTCGCGCACCTGCTCCACACCATGGACAAGAATACGATAGTGGCCGTCCGGCAGGATTACGTTATCGGTCAGTCGTATTTCCGGCAGCAGAACACCAAATTCTGTCGCGACATGGTTTCGCATGTTGCCGATCCGGACATCCAGACCGACGCCTGGATCCAACACCATATCCACAAGGTCCGGCGCAAATTCCACGTGAATGTCGTCCAGATCGAGAAGGTCGCCCAAGCTTTCCTTGACCGGTCCAGTTTCGGGGATGGCATTGGCCACGGCTTCCTCAGCCGCTTTGCGGTTGGCGGCTTGCAATCCGAACCAAGCGGCAGCCCCCAGCACGGCGGCACCGGCAACGAACGGAACAAAGGGGAGCCCGGGAACCAGTGCGAAAAGGAACATAAGAACGCCAACGGTCGCAAGGGCGGCCGGGTAGCCGCCAAGCTGTGCGAACAAAGCATTATCAGTCGCGCCCGTCGCACCCCCCCGCGCCAATAAGAGGGCCGCCGCGATCGAGATAATCACGGAGGGAATCTGATTCACCAACCCGTCGCCGACTGTCAGAATGGCATAGGTCTCAAACGCCGTCGCGAAGGGCATACCATGGACGACGGCGCCCATGATCAACCCCATGATGAGGTTCAAAGCGGTGATCAACAGGCCTGCAATGGCATCCCCTTTTACGAATTTGGACGCACCGTCGAGGGACCCGAAGAAGGTCGTTTCCGCTTGTTCGGTTTCGCGGCGGCGCTTTGCCTCGGCGTGATCGATCGCGCCAGCACTCATATCGCTGTCGATTGCCAACTGTTTGCCGGGCATGCCGTCCAATGCGAAGCGGGCTCCGACCTCGGCCATGCGGGTCGCGCCCTTATTGATGACGATGAAATTGACGATCAACAGCACACCAAAGACGACAAGGCCGAGGAAAACGCTGCCACCCATCACGAAGGAGGCAAACCCCTCAATCACATCGCCTGCAGCGCCGGTGCCTGTATGGCCTTCTCCGATGATGAGTTTTGTTGACGAAACATTGAGGGAAAGGCGCAGCATCAACGATGCGAGCAACACCGTCGGGAACACCGAAAAATCCAGCGGCCTTTCGATAAAGAGAGTGACTGTGAATATCAGGATGGCGAGCGCAAAGGATGCAGCAAGTCCGACATCAAGTACCCAAGACGGCATCGGCAGGATCATCATGACAATGATTGCCATAAGAGCGAGCGCAAGCAGGATGGTCGGACGGAATATTGAACGGATCGAAAACTCTGGCATAGTTTCAATCAACCTTCTGGTTGCACATTGGTGGCGAACGGCAAGACCCGTCCTTCGCGCGTTCTGCACGTCAGTCGAAGCTTAAAGGTCAAAGGGTTATGAAATCGTAAGGATCAATTGGTCTGACTTGGCGCTAGGCCGTCGAAACGCAAAAGAAGATCCTGAACTGCCTGTCGACTTTCTTGAGACCGCTCCAGTATCGCGCGCCGGTCGGCCAATGTTTCCACCTCAGGTTCTGCCGGATCAAGGAAGGCAGTGGCAAATTGTGAAAGCACAGGATCATCTTGCAACGTCAGCCGCTCCCAAGCCTGAGCCCGAAACTGAAGCGTTGCGGAAGACACATCTTGATCTGAATCGAGCGCACTCAGCGCGTCCCGATATTCACCTAGCCCTTCGTAGGCCTGTGATCGAAGCAACTGGGCCCGATCATCGTTCATCCCCAGCAACGCCTCAACAGCTGCAAGATAATCACCGGCCGCGATTGATGCTTCCGCGCGGAGATATCGACGATCAGCAGCAGCCTGTCGCGACGCTGTCCCCGTCATCGTTGCCAATGCCTGTTCCGCGAAGCCGAGATCAAGCAACCGTCGTGCAATCGCATTTTCAGTTTCGTCGGCAAGATCGGAAGGAAGTTCCTGAAATACGAGCTCCAGAAACACACCCGATGACGCTTTTTCCGCAATGCTTGTGTAGATCGCGTTACGGTCGATCGCAGCAGCCTCGTCATTTTGATCTTTCAAAATATCCAAGGCTGGCTCGAACTCCAAGCGCGCGGCCCAACCCCGGGCTTCAGCCCGCGCAAGATCGCTAGCGATAGGAGCATCGCCGAATTCCACCCGCATTGCTTCCGCCAAGAGCAAATCCCCTTCGGCCGGGCTTTCACCCCGCTGCAAAACGAGATCGAGGTATCTGATCATCGCCTCGGGGCTGGTCCGTGCATTGTCCCGCACTTGTTCGGTCAATAAGGCGACGGCCTCCTCCGCGCGGTCCTGTTCCAAAGCAACTTCCGCCCGCACAGCCTGAACCTCATGTGCCGTGAGATGGTGTTCGTCCGCGACAGGTCGGAGCGCCTTTTCGGCAGCGTCATCATCCCCGACCTGCAAAAAGCCTGCGGAAAGTCGGGGGGCCAAGTGACTACGAAGCGCTGGCGATAGGGCAAAGAAGTCTTGCAAAATTCTGTTGCGGATCTGATCAGAAGACGGCTTTTCCGGTTCTAGCATAAAGGACCACAAAGACCCTGCGCCTTCGCAGCCGCTTTGTGAGCGAAGCATCGCATAGGCTTCTTCGTACCCATCAATTGCCCCGGCAAGTTCATAGTAAAAAGATCGCTCTTGCGAGTTTCTTTCATCGCTCCTCAAGACCACCCGTGCTTCCGCGCCTAGGCCAAAGAACAAGTACACCTTTACCAGCTCCAGTTTCGCGTCACTTGTCTCAGCGCCAAAGTCGCCAGCGAGGTCTTCGGCCAGGGCCGCTATTTGCGCGTGCAAGGATAGTGTAGGGTCGGCCCAATCGGAGACATTGAAATACGCAGCCGGCAGACAGTTTTCTTCCACCGCGTCGCCGACCAGCTGGCCCAGCCGCGCCATGTCATCAAGTGCGGTTGAGACGCCCACTCCGGGTCTATCCAAGGCCCTCTCGATGGCTGCGGCGGGTGGGGCTGCCGGTTCATTTGTTTGGGGCTGTGGGTCGGTTGCTGTGGAAATCACGTTCGGGCTGAGAAAGCCCTGACTGGCCGCCTGTGCGACGCTTTCCAGCAAAGCAGTCTCGGTCACACCCAACTGCAACCGCGTATCGTTCGTCGCCAAAGGCTCCTGATCAACAGGTGCGGGGTCGACCGACGGTTTGGGTGAGTACCCGCTCAGCGTAAGTCCATTCGGCAGCGCGAGTGTGCCGGGGAGGGCCGTCTGTGCAGTAGGTCGCAATAATATGGAGTTTTGCGGGGTCAGTTCTGCAACGCTAGGCGCATCTGGATCGGGCCCATCGATGACGTCAACAACCAGCTGGCCGGGTTGCCACAGGAAAGCATTTGTGTGGCAATCACACCTGACAATCAGGTCCAAAACCTCGTCGGCGGGCGTGGCGAGGTCAACCAAGCGATCCCTCGGAATTCGGCCAAAGACTTCACTGGTGTCAAATCCACCCTCACGACCGTCGAGTTCCAACCTGAACCCTCGATCAATCTTCGTCAGGGACCAATCGGTGCCTTCCCCTATCGCGAGCACAAGCCGTGAAAATGTTTCGTGTTCACCACTGCGAATTGTCACTGGATCCGCCATCACCATAGCGGGCCATGCCAGCAGCGAAAAAATGATGGCTCGAATCATGCGGCGTCCTGTTTGGCGGCTTTGAGTGCGCCCTCAAGGTCCGTAAAGCTCGGCCGGCAATGGCCTGGAGTATTCTGGCGGCCGACCTCGATGCAGATGTTTGGGGCATGCTGGTAAAGGTTTGCGACAAGGACCTCACGAATCAGCTGATAAAAATGCGCGTCTTCTTCGACAACGGTCTTCACTTTGCCCGCGAACGGCCCGACGATACCGTAGGCGAGAAACACGCCGAGAAACGTGCCAACCAAGGCCCCGCCGATCATTTTGCCCAGAACCTCTGGGGGTTGGTCGATCGAACCCATTGTCTTGATGACGCCAAGTACGGCTGCAACGATGCCAAGGGCCGGTAGTCCATCTGCAATTGTCTGGAGCGTGTGGGTGCCGTGCATGTTGTGATGGAGGTTTGCTTCGATCCGTTTCTCAAGCACCTCCTCAACCTGATGCGGGTCGTCATAGTTCATGGACGCCGACCGAAGGGTGTCACAAATAAGCGCAACAGCCTCCTTATCCCCGAGAATACGCGGGTATTTTGCGAAGATCGAGCTTTCCTCAGGCTCTTCGATATGAGCCTCCAACCCCACGGGGTTGGCCCGTGCAAGCCGGATCAATTCAAACAGAAGGCAAAGCAGATCACGGTAGTCGTCGGGCTTCCATTTTGTGCCTTTGAACACTTTGCCCGTGTCCTTCAGCGTGTGCTTGATCCCCGACATGTCATTGGAAATGACGAAGGCGCCCAGCGCGGCGCCGCCAATCATGACCATCTCAAACGGAAGCGCCTTCAGGATCAGACCCATCTTGCCACCGGCGAGGATGTAACCACCAAAAACCATTACAAAAACGATGACGATACCGACGATGCCGATCATTGAGATGCCTCATGTGTGTTTCTCCCCCACATGCCACGGAAGGAGTTAAAGTTTCGTCTGCGTGACTACTCGGTCGGCGCGTTTGCGTTTCGTCCGGCAATAATAACGCTCACCGAATATGCTGTCTGAGGATCGAGACCGGCCATGATCGCTGCCGCTGCTTCGGGCCGCATCCTCACAAGGAAGCCCGATGCAAAGGCCGGTTCCATCTGTTCGAACAGTCCCGCCGCATCAGCAGGTTTCATGTTCTCGTAGACCGCCGTGAGGCGAGTAATGTCTGCGTCATTTGCCGTCTCAGACAATGCGAGGGCTTCCAGCAGGGAGGCCTCGGCCTCTTCCAGTTCAGCAAGACGTTTGGCCAGCTCCTCTTCCGCCGCAGTCAATGCAAACATGCGGTCTTCGATGGCCGTTTCCCGCGCCATTACACGCGCCTCTCGCGCCTGAAGCGCAGCCAAGAGGGGTTCGACCTCAGGCTCCGGCTCAAAGGCAACCTCTTCCGATGTCGGGGGCGGCAACGCGCCCTCGGCCACGGCGAGCGCAGGTCCAATGCCTATAGCGAACCGAAGCCCGCCTGAAAGCACAAGGAGGCCAACAACGACGGTTAGTACATTTTTCTGACGGCGAACCACGGACATGGCGCTCAGGCCCCTTCCGTTACTTGTTTGCGTACGAAAAACGGATCGATCGGGGTGTTCGACGAAGCAGGCTCGGGCAGATCGTGCATGGACGCGACCAGCAGTTCCAGACGTTTGGCGACGTCGCGGGCGGCATCCGTCTGGGTTGCAAGGCTTCCGGCAGATTGGGCCGAGGCAGCCTCGGCCTGTTTCAGCGCTTTGGACAGGTCATCGACCTGCACCGACAGAACGGCGATCGCCCCGCCAACCCCATGTTCAAGATCGGTGAACCTGCGCAAACGCCGCGACAAGACAAAGCAATAGAACGCCGCGCCGAGCGCCCCCGCCGCCAAAAGAAAATTCGCAATCAGCTCCATGCCTGACCCTTTCTAGTTCAGTACGAATTCCATAATCAGGATGTCCCGCACGCGTCCGTCACCTACGACCACCTGCACCCGCCTCAACATCTGGGCCCGCAACCGGACCAGTGCGGTGGGATCCTCAAGCTCAGAAAGTTTTACGGCCCTCAGGTAGCCGTTCAGAATATCCACGACGCGAGGCAACAAAGCCTCAACCTCACTGGTGTATTCCGGATCAACCTCCAACTGGGCGGTGAACAACAGATGCCGTGCGCGTGCGTCTTCAGGCAGATTGATGACCAGCGTCTCAATTGGGACGAAGGCAAGTTCGGGAAGCTTTTCAGCCTCCACCACGTCCTCAACATAGTCCCCTTCACCGCTGTCACCGCCAACAAGACCCATGTTGACGGCCATAAACCCGCCTGCCCCGCCGAGGCAGGCCAGAACCACCCCCAGAATCAACGGAAACTTTGACCGTTTCGCAGGTGTGTCTTCCCCAGTGTCTTCTGGTGTTTCGACGTCTTCAGCCATCGCAGCCATCCTTTTTGATGCCCAATCCATATCCTGAAAGGCACTAACCGATTGTTAAGGCTGGACGGCCTATTGAGGGGTATCGGCAGAACGCCACGGATGAGGGAGAACCCACTTGAGCAGCCTAAATTCAGCCTGGTCCAGTCTCGATACGCGACGTCGGATAATTGTGATCGGTGCCTCAGTGGCAGTGTTTGCTGCGGTGCTTTTCCTGGCGCGATCTACCGCAAGCACTGATATGTCTTTGCTTTATGCAGGGTTGGATAATTCTTCGGCTGGGGAGGTTGTGACCGCCCTCGACCAAAGCGGGATTCAATACGACATTCGTGGGTCTTCGATTTTCGTGCCGACTGCGGAACGGGACCGTTTGCGCATGACGCTCGCGGGGCAAGGCCTGCCAGCCAACAGCGCCCAAGGGTACGAATTGCTCGATTCGCTATCGGGCTTCGGCACCACGTCCCAGATGTTCGATGCTGCCTATTGGCGTGCCAAGGAGGGTGAGCTGGCACGCACAATGCTTGCCAGTCCCCACATCCGGTCAGCCCGTGTCCACATCTCGGCCACCAGCGCCCAACCCTTTCGCCGCGAGCAAACCCCCACGGCGGCCGTCAACGTTACAACCGCCAACGGATTTCTGGATGCACAACAGGCTGATGCGCTTCGGTTCCTTGTGGCCTCCGCTGTGCCCGGCCTCGCACCGCAAGACGTCGCTGTCATTGATGGTGTAGCGGGGTTGATCACTCCGGCTGATGACCAGAACGGCGTCATCAATTCTCAGGATCGAGTCGCAGAGTTGAGGACCCGAGTTGAACGGCTTTTGGCGGCCCGCGTGGGGCCAGGAAACGCAGTGGTTGAGGTCAGTATCGATACAGTGACTGAGACGGAATCTATTGTGGAGCGACGCTTTGACCCCGAATCTCGTGTGGCCATCAGTACGGATATCCAAGAAAGCAGCACGTCGTCACAAGACAGCGCAAACGGAGACGTCACCGTCGCGTCCAACCTGCCGGATGGCGATGCATCAGGCGCACCTGGATCTGCGTCGACCGAGAACAGCGAAACACGTTCGATGACCAACTACGAAGTGTCGGAAACCCAACGAGAGGTCTTGCGCGCCCCAGGCGCCATCAAACGGCTGACTGTTGCTGTCCTTGTGAACGACGTGCCTGAAGTAAACGATGCAGGAGAGACAATATCGACGCCTAGACCTGCAGAGGAGTTGGAAGATTTACGCCTTCTGGTTGCCTCTGCTGTCGGGTTCGATGCCGATCGCGGCGATGAAATAACGATCCGGTCTATGGCGTTTGAAGCCGTCGCTTTTGATGGAATGGAGGCAGGCACCGTTCCGACAACGTCCACACCTTTGGATCTCATGCGCCTCATTCAGACAGCGGTCTTGGCGATCGTTGCTCTGATCCTCGGATTGTTCGTGGTTCGTCCAATCCTATCGCAAGGCACCCCGGAAAGGGTCCTGTTGGATGACAGTGGCAGAGCGAGTGGCTCAGTCGATCTATCGTCGACAAACCCCGTCATCGAAGGCTCCGTTACCCCAGCGAATGCCGCCACGGCCGGACAACCTTCACAAGGTGCAGCTTTGGCGTCCGAGGACCCGTCATCCGATGAAGACCCTGTCGAACGCCTGCGGGGATTGATCGAAGACCGAAGGGATGAAGCCATCCAAGTCCTTCAAAGCTGGATTGATGAGCCCGAACCAGGGAGCGCGAAATGAGCTTGGGACGCATAAGCCTTGAGGACTTTGACAGCAGCGTTAAGGGCCCCAAGCCCCAGAGCACAGATTTTCGGGCCGGCTTCGCAGAGGGGCATGCCGCCGCCATGGCCGAGATAGCCGCGCAGCAGGCCCAGGCTAGTGATGAAATATCCAATTTACTTCAGGACCTCCGATTTGGTTACGAAGAGGCACGTCAGCATATTCTGTCGCAGCTCGCTCCGATCCTGTCGCAGGTCGCGGAAGCCGTGCTGCCGTCCGTGCTGCAGGAAACCTTTGCGCTGCATTTGGCCGACTACGTTGAGATGGTCGCCAGGGACGGCACCGGCGCCCCTCTCGAAATTGCGGTCCCCCAACAAATCTTGGAACGTTTGGCGGAAACCACTGTGTTTCAATCCCAAGGTGTCTGCGTGAAGGGTCGGGCTGACTTGTCTGACGGTCAGGCCTTGATCGTAGGTGGCGGAACGCCCGTTCTGCTGGATCTCTCCAATCTCCTAACCGAGCTGCAAACCGCTCTTCGAGGTCTCGAAGGGCAAGAAAGGACTTTGTCTCATGGCTGAAGCGCTACACTCCTCGCCCTCGCATCCCCTTAGAAATGTGCCGGTCGAGGTCACAATTTCGGTGGGACGGGCGCGTCCCCTTGTGCGTGATCTGCTGGATCTGGGCGAAAATGCAATTCTCCCCCTCGATAAACGCATCGACGACCCCGTCGATCTCTACGTGGGCGGCCGCCTCATTGCGAGGGGGCAACTCGAACAGGTTGCTGACAGCGAAACCGGCCAACTGGCTGTGCGTCTGACCGAAGTTGTATCGATGGGACCGTTGGATGTTTAAAGCTCTATGCCTTTTCGGGTTCAGCGCGCTCGGGCTTTTGATCGCGACGAACCCGGCACTGGCACAGGATGTCTCAATCACAATCGACGATGACGGGTCTTTGGCGACGCGCTCGATACAACTGTTCGTTCTGATCACTTTGTTGAGCATCGTCCCCGGGCTCGCCATTATGATCACCTGCTTCCCATTTATGGTTACTGTACTCTCAATCTTGAGGCAGGGGATCGGACTACAGCAGTCCCCTCCGAACATGCTGATTGTAAGCTTGGCGTTGTTCCTGACCTATTTCGTCATGGAACCTGTTTTCATGGAAGCCTGGACGTCTGGAATCGATCCACTACTCGAGGATCGCCTGACATTGGAAGAGGCCTTTGTTCAGGTAATGGAACCGTTCAGAACTTTTATGGCTGGACGCGTGGCACCCGACACATTTGAAGATCTTGCGGCGCTGAGGCCCGCTATGCAAAACGAAGTGCCTATAAATGATGCGCCACTTTCCTTGCTCGTTCCGTCATTTCTTTTGAGTGAGATTGAACGTGCTTTTCAAATCGGTTTCCTCGTCTTCCTCCCGTTCCTCATCATCGACTTGATCGTCGCCGCGATTTTGATGTCGATGGGCATGATGATGGTCCCGCCGGCCATCGTTTCATTGCCCTTCAAACTTGCATTCTTCGTGGTGGCAGACGGCTGGAGCCTTATCGCAAGCAGTCTGGTACGAAGCTACTTCTAGGACTGTTGAGTGTGGAAAACTGTCGCGGCTCGCTGAAACTCCCCTCGATAAGATCGCTCCCCTCCGTTCACAAGACTTCAAAACGAACTCGTATGTCGGTATGTCGGTGCTGACAAAACCCAACCCAATTGCCCAAGCCGCACTATCGAACAACAAACTCAGCGTGCAATGCACCGGCTGCTTTGATGCTTTTGAGGATATCGATCATATCCCTGGGCGACACACCTAAGGCATTCAATCCCGCAACCACTTCGGACAATGAGGTACCCTCAGGTATTTCGGCAAGGCCAATGCCGGGCTCTTCCTCAATGGCCGCGTTCGTATTTGGAACGACAATCGTTTCACCAGCAGCAAACGGGTTTGGTTGAACGACGATCGGGGTTTCCTCAATACGTAAAGTCAAGTTGCCCTGACTTACCGCCACTCTCGAAATCCTGACATCATCTCCCATAACGATTGTTCCGGACCTCTGGTCCACGACGACGCGGGCGCGTCGCTCAGGCTCAACCAGTATGTTTTCCACCCTTACAAGAGCATGGGCGGGTGATATCGCTCCGGTTGCGGAGATATCCAAACGCACGGTACCAGCATCAAGCATAACGGCAACGCCACGGCCATAAGTCTGATTGATTGCTGTTTCAATTCGAGCGGCCGTTGTAAAATCCGGCGATCGTAATGCGAGCCGGATGACATCAAGCTCCGAGAAATCAAAGGCCACCTCCCGCTCTACAATAGCGCCCGATGGAATGACGCCTGAGGTGGGAACGCCCTGGACGACACCGCCACCATCGCCCTCAGCAGAGACACCGCCAGCAATGATCGTTCCTTGAGCAACGGCGTAAATCTCACCATCTGCGGCGTTGAGGGGTGTCATGATCAATGTTCCGCCAAGGAGGCTATCTGCATCCCCAATTGCTGAAATGGTCACATCAATCTGACTCCCGGCCCTCGAAAACGGCGGAAGACTTGCCGTAACGAGTACGGCTGCAACATTGTTGGGGCGGAACTGTTCACCCGTAACATTAACACCAAGCCGTTCGAGAATATTGCTCATGATTTCTTCGGTGAACGGTGAGTTCCTCAGACCATCCCCCGTGCCGTTGAGCCCGACAACGAGGCCATAGCCCACCAGATCATTCGTACGAACTCCATCGAACTCAACCAGGTCTTTTATGCGGATAGGCGACGCAGCCGCAATCGATGAGATCAAGACAAGGGCGATCGCGAGATATGTTCTGATCAACGCAAATACTCCGTTAAGGAAAGGCGCGAGAGACGCGCTGTCACAATATAGTGGGTTTCCAGTTGCGCCTGGACAGCCTCAAGCTTGGCCGCAGTCTCGTATGGATCTGCAGAGACGAGATCATTGCGCGCGATCGAGAAGGACGCTTCCTGTGCGGAAATACGTGCTGACACCTCGGCAATTTTGCCTTCTGCATAACCCAACCGAGCCTGTAAATCCGTCAAGCCAGCCGACGCGGTCAGTAGGTCGACTCCGGCTTCCCGAAGCAAGGCACTGGACCCGTCCGGATCAAGCGACACGGAAGCGTCGGTTGTAAATGCAGCTTTTGCATAGGCTTTTAGGAGATCACGTACCGCCTGATCGTCAGCTGAGACATCCACGGAAAGCGACAAGTCATCCTCGGTCGGGCGCGACAACGAACCGGTGGCCTGACTGAGGGAACCAAGTGTTTCGAAACCGGAACCTGCATCATCAAACCAGCTGTCGATCGCGGCACCAACGTCAACGGGATCAGACAGGCCTGAGACATGGGTGCGGATATCATTCAACATAACCTCGGCGTCTGCCAGCGGGGGGGTGGAAACGTCGTTGCCGCCAAAAAGCGCTCGGTCACCGAGGCGCGTATTGAATGCAGCAATTGTTGCACGAAACGCGTGCTCTGCTTCGCGACTTGCAGACGCTTTCTGGCTTGAAGAAGACGCAGCATCGATTTTGAGCAGGAGGTCACTCACCGAAGCTCGCTGAGTTTCCGCTTTGCCGAGCGCAATTTGCATGGTGGATAGCATCTGCGCCGTCTCGAGATTAGTCGTCGAAAACTGTTCGAGCAAATCCAGCTGTCGGTCGATGCTGGAAAGAATGGATTGGCCAGGACCAAGATGAGCCGTTAGATCAGATTTCTCCCCAGTGGTCATTTCCTGCACGAGCGTATTCAGGTCATTTTTGATGCGCGTGCTGGTCTGGACATTGTAAAAATGTTGGCGCAGATCGCCGATGGTAGATCCGGGCATGACTTAAATCTCCAACAATCTCTGGATAAGGGTGTCGACAGTCTGAACGACGCGCGCATTTGCGGAATAGGCCTGCTCAATTCGCAACAGCATCTGCATTTCGTAGTCGGTGTCGACGCCATTGGCCGCCTCGGCCTCTTTCAACGACGTCCAGCGTGCCTTCTCGAATCCGAGTTCAATCTCAAATCCCAAACGACGTGCACCAATGTCGGCCATCAAACCGGCGGCGCGGCCAGCTGCACCAAGACTTTCGACATCTCCCGATGAAGTCCTCGGGTCGGCTAGGGCACTGGACAAGGAGTGAAGTAACGTCGCATCACCAGCTGGTCCGGACGTGGCGGCGTTTACCCCATCACGCAATCGACTAACGACGCCGCCTTGCTCGGGGTCGACCGCCGCGTTTAATGAAAGGCGTCCAGCGAGGCCGGTCAGGTTCGCCACGTCAAACGCAACGCCACTGTCCGTCAGCAAGCCAGCCTCGCCATTTGCAAGGGTCCGGTCAACAGAAGGGTCCTGAAAGCGCATAATCAGATCGGCCGCAAGGTGATCCAGGCCAGTCTGTGCATCGACCAGTTCCACATCTCTCGCTTGGAAGGCGGCCCCAAGGGTTCCCCCGCCCATCTTGCCAAGGCCATCCGTCGCAAGCGGAATCCCGTCAACGATTAACCCACCAAGGCCGCTGCTTTGGATAGTCATATCCGCGGTAATCACCGGAGATTGCGCAAACCCGAATTGTTTTGCTTTTCCATCCAGCAAGGTTTCGCCACTTGGTGTCATCAAGGCAATGGCACCCGCATCGCGATCAAGCTCTCGCACAGGGACAATTTGAGCAATCTGATCGACAATCCGCTGACGTTCATCCAAAAGACTTGATGGATCAGAGCCTGTGTTGCGGAAATACTGAATATCGGCGTTGAGCCGTTCGACCTGTACCAATGACCGATTTAGGGTCGCCACCTGATCAGCGATTGCCGTGTCCGCAACAACTCTTTTGTCTTGAATGGCACGACTTGCTTCGTTGAGACCGCCTGCCAGATCATCAAGTCTGTCTCTCAACGCGGCGAGCCGTACTGTGGATGAAGGGTCCGTTGCCGCATCGACGAGAGCAGTCTCAACCGCGACGATACGCGCCGAAATTGAGGCGCTGGAACCAACTGATCCGATGATGCCTTCAACGTCTTGCATCGTGGAGACGAGGGAATTGTATGCCCCCAAGCCCGCATCTGCCATGCGCCGGTCTGACAAGAGGCCCCTGTCGACAAATCGAATGATCGCGCCAATCTCGACCCCTGCACCGCGGCCACCGACCTGGGCGGCGGATAGATTCAGGCTGCGTCGCCCATACCCGTCCGTCAGCGAGTTCGCGACATTCGACGATACGACTTCGGCCATGCGGGAGGCCGCTGTCATT
>JAHDFG010000003.1:0-16590 GCA_020628265.1 Pseudooctadecabacter sp.
CTGGACCCCGATGTGGACATCCAGATCCGCGTGGTCCCACCGCCTGAGATGGTCGCGAACCTGCGGGCAGGTAACCTTGACGGATATCTCTCACCCGACCCGTTCAACCAGCGCGCAGTCTACGAGGGCATCGGTTTTATTCACATCCTCACCAAGGAAATCTGGGAAGGGCACCCGTGCTGTGCTTTTGCGGCGCCCCTGTCGTTCGCACAGGAATTGCCGAACACCTATGGCGCGCTTCTGAAATCCATCATTGATGCGACGCAATATGCGTCGAACCCCGACAACCGCGTCGAAATTGCCGAAGCGATCAGCCCGACGAACTACCTCAACCAACCGGTGACCGTGGTGCAGCAGGTGTTGACCGGAACCTATGCCGACGGCCTCGGCGAAGTGCAGCGGGTGCCGGACCGGATCGACTTTGACCCGTTCCCGTGGCACTCGATGGGGGTCTGGATCCTGACTCAGATGAAACGCTGGGGCTATATCGAGGGCGACATCGACTACAAGGCTGTCGCAGAACAGGTCTATCTTGCATCTGATGCCCGCAAGGTCATGACGGATCTTGGGTATGACGCACCGGACGAGACCTATCGGTCCCATACGATCATGGGCAAGACCTTTGATCCGGCCGAACCCGAGGCCTATGTCGACAGCTTTGCGATCAAGGCTGACTGATGGAGACCTTAAGCGAAAACAAGAAGGCAGCACTGTTATCAGTGCTGCTTTTGCTGGTCGGTTGCCTGATCTGGGAGCTGTCCATTCCCGCACAAGAAGCCGCTGGTGAGTTGACGGAATACGAATTGCTCACCGGTGGCGGCCAGCCAAAAGCCGGCGTGCCCCCACCAAGTCAGGTTTTGGGCAAAGCGTGGGAGCAGCTTAGCAACCCGTTCTATGATGCTGGCCCCAACGACAAAGGCATCGGGATTCAGATCGGCTATTCGATCTACCGCGTCCTGACCGGCTACTTGCTGGCCGCGCTGATTGCGATCCCGCTCGGCTTCCTCATCGGGATGTCATCGGTCGCTTACAAGGCTTTGAACCCGTTTATTCAGGTGCTCCGCCCGATTTCGCCGCTGGCGTGGATGCCGCTAGCCTTGTTCGTCATTCAGGACAGCGAGATGAGCGCGATTTTCGTGATTTTCATCTGCTCCATCTGGCCGATGCTGATCAATACAGCCTTTGGCGTTGCGGGCGTACGCGAAGATTGGGTCAACGTGGCCCGCACCCATGAACTCGGCGCGTTCAAGACGGCGTTCACCGTGATCCTGCCCGCAGCCGCCCCGACCATTGTCACCGGTATGCGCATTTCCATCGGGATCGCTTGGCTTGTGATTGTCGCCGCCGAGATGCTCGTGGGGGGCACGGGGATTGGCTATTACGTCTGGAATGAGTGGAACAACCTCGACCTGACCTCGGTCATCTTCTCCATCCTCATGATCGGCGTGGTGGGCATGTTGCTGGACTCACTGTTCGGCCTGCTTCAGCGCGCCGTCGCTTACGTCGAATAGGAGTACGGACATGGCAAAGTCATTCTTGAGTATCGAGCAACTGACCCAGCGCTACCCTGACGGACAAGGCGGCGAGTTCACCGTCTTCGAGAATGCCAATTTCGGCATTGAGAAAGGGGAGTTTGTCTGCATCCTCGGCCATTCCGGATGCGGCAAGTCTACCATCATGAACATTCTTGCGGGTCTCGCTGATCCGACCAGCGGGGTGGTGAAGATGGACGGTCAGCACGTGTCCGGTCCCAGTCTGGACCGCGGTGTCGTGTTTCAGAACTACTCCCTGCTGCCTTGGCTGACGGCGTTGAAGAACGTCACCTTTGGGGTGCAGGCGCGGTTCCCTGACTGGGACAAGTCTAAAGTGATCGAACATTCCACGGCCTTTTTGGAAAAGGTTGGCCTGACGGGCGACACCATCCACCGCAAGCCCAGCCAGTTGTCTGGGGGGATGCGTCAGCGGGTCTCGATTGCGCGGGCCTTCGCCAATGAGCCCAAACTGCTTTTGCTGGACGAACCCTTCGGCGCGTTAGATGCCCTGACGCGCGGTACTATCCAGGACGAGTTGATCAAGGTCTGGAGCGATACGGACCAGACCGTGTTCATGATCACCCATGACATCGACGAAGCGATCCTGCTGGCCGACCGCATATTGCTGATGACGAACGGTCCAATGGCGCAGGTTGCGGAAAGCGTCGAGATTACGATCCCGCGGCCGCGCAAGCGGACCGATATCGTCGACCATCCGAACTACTACGCGATCCGCAATCATCTGGTGCAATTCCTCGGCCAACGTTCTGCCGAACTGGCCGGGCAATCAGACACGCCTCCTCTGGCTCAGCCCAAGACGGTCCGCATCGATCTGACCGAGGATATTGATGCCGAGGACCCAGAGCCTGCCACCCCGCAATTGCGCGCTGTTGAGGCTTGAGCCATGGCTCAGACAACTCCCCGTCCGCCTGTGCCTCCGTTCTCTTATGAGGATGCAGTGCAAAAGGTCCGCATGGCGGAAAACGCTTGGAACACCCGCGACCCTGAAAAAGTGGCGCAGGCCTATACGCCTGATACGCGCTGGCGCAACCGCTCTGAATTCCTGAACGGCCGCGACGAGGTCAAAGCGTTCCTTGAACGCAAATGGGCGACCGAGACCGGATACCGGCTGATCAAGGAAATCTGGACCCACGGCGAGAACAGGATCGCCGTCCGGTTTTGCTACGAATGGCATGACGAGAACGGACAATGGTTCCGCGCCCATGGGAACGAGAATTGGGAGTTTGACGCGCATGGCTACATGGCGGTGCGCCACGCTTCGATCAACGACGTGCCAATTTCGGAGGCCGACCGGCTTTTTCATTGGCCCGAAGGAACACCCCGTCCGGACGACCACCCCGGACTGACAGAATTAGGACTGTAAGTAGAAGGACATGAAGACATGACAGAGATGATGACCAAAGAAGACGTCACGGCGATGATCTTGTCGGCCAAGAAACAGGCTGGCCTGACATGGGAAGAGATTGCCGAAAAAATCGATATGTCGCCCATCTGGACACATTCAGCAGCAATGGGGATGAACGCCTTTCCCGCTGATAAGGCCGAGTTGATGGTCAAGACGATGGGCCTGCCGCAAGAAGCGGCGAGTGTCTTGGCCGAAAGTCCCACCAAGATTTGGGAACAGGCGGTGCCAACCGATCCCTGCATCTATCGCTTTTACGAGATCGTTGGCGTTTATGGGCCCACACTGAAGGCCATCATTCAGGAGAAATTTGGCGACGGCATCATGTCCGCCATCGATTTTGACATGTCCGTCACACGGGTCGAACACCCCAAAGGTGATAGAGTAAAGGTCGAAATGTCTGGCAAATTCCTTGGCTACAACAGCTGGTAGGCTGTGCAAGCAGGCAGCTAACAAAACCTATCGAATTCAATGCATGGGCGACCATCGGGGTCGCCCTTTCGCTTGATTTGAGAATTCTTGACGTCCGTCTCGTCGATATTTCCCTAGTTGCGCGGGACTTTCACTCGATCCACTGAAACTGGACTGCGCGGATCATCGAAATTCACTCGTGTGGTCAATGTCCGCAAACCAAACTGCAATCGCAGCATTTGGACGACTTGGCTGATGTCGGCTTCGGGCCGCAAGCGACGTTCATCACTTTCTAAAGGAAGTACACGTCCGCGACGGGCGCGAGCAATCTACACACCGTTTGTCATCTGTGCCTGCTTTTGGTCGGTTCCGCCGGTCCAATAGCTAAGAGCGACCGAATAATTTGGGAGTATGATTGAAGCCTTCGACCAAGTGGCGAAGTCCAAGCCATGCCCCTACGATGATCGCCAAAAATGCAACCGGCGCCGAGTAGGCGAGCAGGGAAAAGGCTGAAAGGCCTTGGCCGATGCTGCATCCCAGCGCAATGACGGCTCCGGCGCCCATCATGGCGGCTCCCAGTATTTGGCGGCGAAGCTCGCGCGGGTCTTCACAGGCTTCCCAACGGAAGTGGCCTTTGATGAGGCTGCCAATAAATGCGCCAACCCAGACACCTGCAACGGACCCGATTGCAAAGCTCAGGGTCTGACCGGTCGAGGTCATGAAGAACAAAATCGTTTCCCCGATGGGAGCTGCAAATGTGTGGGACACAACGGGAGTTGCTTCAAAACCAGTGGTCGAAATCCAAGTCGTACTGACCCAAGCGGTTGTCACCGCAAGTGCCACGACGATTGACCAAAAGATGGCGGACCTGTCTGACCTAAGGTGAGCGGACGACAAAGACCAGACGATGAGGCCCGCGCCAATGACCGCTCCGATGATCCAGAATGGGGCACCGGTCAGATCTCCCAACAAGTGTGCTACACCTTGGGGTGAGGCGGCTGCGCCTTCTTGCGGAAAGAGGGCCAATCGCACGCGTGCGAATGGGCCTGACAAAGTGGCATAGGCTGCAACTCCCATGACTGCGACGATCACAAAAGACCGAAGATCTCCGCCGCCCAAGCGCGCGACGGCTCCGTAACCGCAGTTTCCGGCCATCGCCATACCATAACCAAAAACCAGACCACCGACGATTGTTGCGAGAGGGGACCACTGGACGGACAGATAGAAGGACTGTTCCGTTGCGACGAGGCCAAAGCCAGCGAGGCTGAAGCTTCCCAAAATGGCGGCACCGATGGCTAAAACCCACATCCGAAGCCGCAGATCTGACCCGCCATAGACCACGTCTTCGATTGCGCCGAGGGTGCAAAAGCGGCCCAATCTGGCAGCGAGTCCGAGTAGAATTCCCCCGAAAGCACCGGCGAGTGCTGCGACATTCCCATCACCCAAAGCGTCAAGCATTGGTGAGCCTCCTCCCTTAAAATAGGGGCCGGAACGACTTATCGGCTATCGCGTTTCGGCCCTGCTATGACTTGCAGAACAAGTCATACACAACCGATATGATCCGTTTGCAGCGATCATCCGTCAAGCTGTAGTAGATCGTTTTGCCTTCGCGACGGGGTTGTACGAGGCCTTCAAGGCGCAGGCGACCAAGCTGTTGCGATACCGCAGCCTGACGGGCTGACAGCAATTCCTCCAGCTCTGTCACTGACTTTTCACCCGAAACCAGGTGACACAGGATCATCAAACGACCTTCGTGACCAATGGCTTTGAGAAAGTTCGTGGCCGTCGTTGCGTTGACCATCATCGCGTCGAGTTCGTCGTCAGTCAGATCATCGTGAAAAACAGGTATGGCCATGTCGGTACTGCAGGTTTTTGGAGCCGTTTGGGTCAATTCGTTAACGTCTACACCATCGTTTTGGGCGAGGGTAGCTGTTGCAGGATTTAACTTTGGATGCTGTGTCATCCTTCACCTGCCGACAGGCTCGTTTTCACTTCGAAGGGAATGTTTTGCGCTGTTAGCATTTGCCCCAAGAGCCCCCAAAAGAAATCCTCGCCCGGATAGCCCTCAAGACGCGTAACTTCTGTTCCATCGATCAACAGAATGAAGGTTGGAGTGAAGTTGACACTTCTTGCCAAAGTAATGTCTTCGGGAAGGGGGGCTGTGATATCGACCCGTCTGAGAGGGGCAGCGGCGCCTTCACCTGTCTTGTCGTAAATCGGCCCGATTTCGGTATTCCAGCGGGCGCACCAGATGCAGCCTGGCTCTTCTGCCATCATCAATTCCGTCTCGACGTCCGCCGGTTCGGCGAAAGCTGCGAACGTCGCAAATACAAAAAGGCTGGTCAAATATCGAAACATTCAATTATTGTAATGTGAGGGGTTAAACAGTCAAGGACAGGCCCAGTGCTAGAGATCACGTTTGTGGGAGCCGCATTTGCTGGGCTGTTGTCCTTCTTCACTCCCTGCATCCTGCCGATGGTGCCATTTTATCTAAGCTACATGGCCGGACTGTCCATGAACGAACTGAGGGGAGACGGCGATTTCCCCCCCGGCACTCACAAAAGGCTCATTCTTTCAGCAGCAGCGTTTGCCTTTGGCGTCACAACAATTTTTGTTTTGCTCGGGATGGGGGCCACGGCCGTGGGCGGGCTTTTTGGCCAATGGAAGCAGGAACTATCATACGTCGCCGCTGCCATTCTGACGGTTTTTGGGCTGCACTTTCTGGGGATCATGCGGATTCCGCTGCTCTATCGCGAAGCGCGGCTTGAAAGCTCAGCGTCGCCGGCGACCGTTGGCGGCGCCTATCTGATGGGGCTCGCGTTCGGCTTTGGCTGGACGCCTTGCGTCGGACCTGCACTCGCCTCGATCTTGATGATTGCCGGGGGCATGGGGAGCATCTGGGAAGGTGGCCTGCTGCTGTTTGTCTATGGCCTCGGCATGACCTCACCCTTTATCGTGGCTGCTTTTTTCGCGCGTCCGTTCCTTGGCTGGGCTGCCCGAAATCGAAGTCTGCTGGGGTATGTCGAAAAGGTCATGGGCGCGATGCTGATCGTCTTCGCGTTGCTGATCGTGACCAATTCGGTCAATCGGGTTGCCGATTGGATGATCCAGACCTTCCCCGTCTTTACAACTCTTGGATAACGGAGACTGACCATGTTCCGAACAATCGCACTGACTTTGATGATTTTGGCCCCAGCCGCGTTCGCGGCTCAGCTGGGCGACGACGGCCTGCATGATGCGCCGTGGATTGAAGAGACGTTCTTGGACCTGCGCGAGGATCACGAAGACGCCTTGGCGCAGGGCAAGACCTTGATGGTCATCATTGAACAGCGCGGGTGCATTTATTGCACGCGACTTCATGAGAACGTTTTCCCCGACCCAGAGGTGGAAGCGGCGCTGACCGAGAATTTCTATGTGGTGCAGCTGAACATGTTTGGCGATCTGGAAGTTACCGATTTTGACGGGGAGGTTCTGCCGGAAAAGGAAATGGTGCGCAGGTGGAATGCGCAGTTTACGCCGTTCATGATGTTCTTCCCCCCAGAGGTCGCTAATGACGCAACTGCATCGGATGCTGTGATCGTGTCGATGCCTGGTGCTTTCGGGAAGTGGACGACGCTGAATCTGCTCAACTGGATCGGGGAGGGGCACTACGAAGGCGAAGAAGACTTCCAAAGATACCATGCTCGCATTCTCCAAGAGCGTGGAATTGTTGAGTAATTTCGGAATTACGCAAAAACATATTCAGATAGTTGATTTTGTTGTTGCGAGAATCTGAAACTGTGCTCTACGGTATACGGAGGGAGAAAAACCGAAGGGAGAGGCCATGAAGCGCACTTTGACAGCGATCGCTTTAGGGGCGGCTGCAAGTACAGTTGCAATGGCACAAACTGCACCGAATGCGGTGTCGTTTGGAGAATACGGCCAGATCGAAGAAAGCCTGACAGGTGTTGCCGGTGATCCGGCGGCAGGTTTGGAAATCATGGTCACGCGGGGCAAGGGCAATTGCATTGCCTGCCATCAGGTGACCGCTCTTGAGGATTATCCCTTCCATGGCGAAGTCGGACCCTCCCTTGACGGGGCGGGTGACCGCTGGACCGAGGCCGATCTGCGCGGGATCGTGGCCAACGCCAAAATGACCTTCCCTGACTCGATCATGCCCGCCTTCTACAAGGTCGAAGGCTTCGTGCGGGCCGGGGATGCATATACCGGCAAAGCGGCCGAAGGCGCGCTTGATCCGCTGCTCACCGCGCAAGAGATCGAAGATGTCGTCGCATATCTTATGACGCTTGATCAGTACTACGACTGATCGACGCAGACCTACAGGAGACTGAAATGAACCTCACACGTAGAGATACGATCATGATGGCCATGGGCACTGCTGTTGCGGCTGTCCTGCCATTCCGGGTGTCGGCAGACACCGACGCCGCCATTGCAGCCTTTACCGGCGGTGCCGAGGTCGGCAGCGAAGGCATCACGCTGATCGCGCCCGAAATTGCGGAAAACGGCAACACCGTTCCAATCGAAGTGGACGCACCAGGTGCTGAATCCATCATGGTTTTGGCTGCTGGCAACCCGACACCTGCTGTCGGCACTTTCACGTTTGGGGCTTTGGCTGGCGCGCAATTCGCCTCCACCCGCATTCGCCTTGCAGGCACGCAGGACGTGATCGCGATTGCCAAAATGGCGGACGGCAGCTTCGTCAAAGCCGCGTCCGAGGTCAAAGTCACAATCGGCGGCTGCGGCGGCTAAGGTATTCAGGAGCAAAGACAATGGCAGATAACGTAACCCCTCGCGTCCGCGTTCCCCGTGATGCAACGGCTGGCGAGACGATCACGATCAAGACGCTGATCTCTCACCCGATGGAAAGCGGTCAGCGCAAAGACAGCGACGGCAACACCATTCCGCGTTCGATCATCAACCGTTTTACCTGCGCCTTTAACGGCGAAACGGTCATCGACGTGACGCTTGAGCCTGCGATTTCCACGAACCCGTATTTTGAGTTTCAGGCTGTCGTGCCGGAGGCCGGCTCGTTTGAGTTCACTTGGTACGATGATGATGGCGACATCTACACCGAAACCAAGGATATCGCGGTCAGCTAAGCGGCGACGCAACCACCTGTAGCTAAAGAGCCTAGGGAGGGGCTTGAGGATGAAAAAGGGACTGACGACAACTGCCGTAGGACTGGCGTTGATCTTGTCGACGGGGTCTGCTGTGGCGGATCAGGATAGCGACCTTGTCATCAACGGCGAGATTGAGGTCACGGTGCGGGCAGATGCGCCTGCACATCTTGAGAACCTTGATCAGATCTTCTCTGGCTGGACATTCCGGTCTTCAGAGACGCAAGCGCTCCAGATGGATGACTTTGAAAACCCCGGCATGATCTTTGTCGATGAGGGGATCACGGCATGGAACACCGTGGAAGGCGAGGCGGGCGAAAGCTGCGCCAGCTGTCATGGCGCGCCCGAGGAGATGGCAGGCGTCGCCGCGACCTATCCGAAGTGGGATGAAGCCGCCGGTGAGGTGCAGACAATGACCATGCAGGTCAACGACTGCCGCACCGAACAGATGGGTGCCGAAGAATGGGCCTACGACAAGTCCGACATGTTGAACATGACGGCTTTGTTGGCCTCTGTGTCCCGTGGAATGTCGGTGGACGTCGCTATTGACGGCCCGGCTGCGGAGATGTGGGAGTTGGGTCGTGACCTCTATTACACCCGCACTGGCCAGCTGGAACTGTCTTGTGCCAATTGCCACGAAGACAACTACGACAATAACATCCGTGCCGATCACCTGAGCCAAGGGATGATCAACGGCTTCCCGACCTACCGTTTGAAGAACGCGCGTTTGAACGGAGTGCATTCGCGCTTCCGTGGCTGTGTGCGCGACACGCGGGCGGAAACCTACGCGGTTGGCAGCCCCGAGTTCATCGCGCTGGAACTATACGTCATGTCACGCGGCAATGGGCTGGACATCGAAGGTCCATCCGTCCGCAACTAAGACTTCTGGCCCACGCGGAGTGACTTCGCGTGGGTTTTTTTGCATGCAGATATATTCACTTTTTCGCATGTGTTTCTGAGCCAAGGGGACTAAGGCAATGATCTCACGCAGGGACTTCTTGCAGGCCAGCATGGCCGCCAGCGCCATTGTTGGCGCGTCGGGTTTTGGCCAATGGGGGCGTTTGGCGGCGCAGCAGGCGTTGACCCAAGACCAACTGCTTGAATTTGACACCTTCGGCAATGTGTCCTTGATCCACGTGACGGACATTCACGCGCAGCTGAAACCGATCTATTTCCGCGAGCCGGAGATCAATTTAGGCGTCGGGTCCAATGTGGGAGTTGTACCCCACATTACGGGCGCGGACTTCCGCAAGGCCTACGGCATCGAGGACGGTTCGCCGTCTCATTACGCGCTGACCTACAACGACTTTTCCTCCCTCGCCCAAGGCTACGGCCGGATGGGCGGGATGGACCGCGTGGCAACGGTGGTGAACGCCATCCGTGCCGCGCGGCCTGATGCGCTGCTGCTGGATGGTGGCGATACCTGGCACGGCTCCTACACCTGCTATCAGACCGAAGGCCAGGATGTGGTCAACGTGATGAATGCGTTGAAACCCGACGCGATGACCTTCCACTGGGAATTTACGCTGGGCAGCGACCGCGTTCGCGACCTCGTGAACGATCTGCCCTTTGCCTCGCTTGGTCAGAACATTTTCGACAGCGAATGGGATGAACCCGCCGAAGACTTCCAACCCTACAAGTTCTTCGAACGGGGCGGGGCTAAGATCGCCGTCATCGGGCAGGCCTTTCCTTATATGCCCATCGCCAACCCAGGCTGGATGTTCCCCGAATACTCATTCGGTATCCGCGATGAACGGATGCAGGAGGTGGTGAACGATGTGCGCGGGCAGGGCGCTGATCTGGTTGTTGTCCTCAGCCACAATGGCTTTGATGTCGATAAGGCGATGGCGTCCCGCGTGCAGGGCATCGATGTGATCCTGTCCGGCCACACCCATGACGCACTGCCCGAACCGGTGCTGGTGGGCGAGACGATTGTGGTGGCCAGCGGCTCGAACGGCAAATTCGTCAGCCGCGTCGATCTCGACGTGCGCGACGGTCGGATGATGGGCTTCCGTCACAAGCTGATCCCGATTTTCTCGGACGTGATCGAACCGGATGCCGAGGTTGCCGCCCTGATCGACGAACAGCGCGCGCCTTATCCGGAACTGGCGGATGTTCTGGGACAGGTGGGCGACGACACGACGCTGTACCGTCGCGGCAATTTCAACGGGTCATGGGATGACCTGATTTGTGAGGCCCTAATTGAACAGCGTGAGGCGGACATCTCCATGTCGCCCGGCGTCCGTTGGGGGCCATCCCTGATCCCCGGCCAAGATATCACCCGTGAGGATCTGTGGAACGTCACCTCGATGACATATCCCAACGCCTACCGCACGGAAATGACAGGGGAATTCATCCACACGATCATGGAAGACGTGGCCGATAACCTGTTCAACGAAGACCCCTACTACCAGCAAGGCGGCGACATGGTCCGGGTTGGTGGCATGGGCTACCGGATCGACATCAACAAACCCATCGGAGAGCGGATTTCCAACATGACGCTCCTGAAAACCGGTGAGGCGATCGATCCGTCCAAAACATACGTCGTCGCCGGCTGGGCCTCGGTCAATGAAGGCACCGAAGGACCGCCGATTTGGGACGTCGTTGAGGCACATATTCGCAATCTGGGCACCGTCAACGTGGCACCGAACACCAGTGTCGACGTCGTCAGTGCGTGAGGAGACTTAGGACATGGATGACAGTTTGAAACCTTCCCGCCGTGCATTCCTGCGCGGGTCCGCTGCGGTGGCCGCTGGTACCGTGGCGGGTGGCGCTGCCGCCCAAGGCGCGCCGGACCCGTTGATCACAGAATTGCAGGATTGGGCGTCCTTCACCGGTGTCGGCGTCGATGAAACGCCCTACGGACTGCCGATCCAGTTCGAGCGGGATGTGGTGCGCCGCAATGTGCCGTGGCTTACGGCGTCGCCGATTTCGTCGATCAACTTTACGCCGATCCACGCGTTGGACGGGACCATCACGCCGCAAGGCTGCGCGTTTGAGCGTCACCACTCCGGCGCGATTGAACTCAGCAAGGCGGATTACCGGCTGATGATCAACGGCTTGGTCGATCGGCCATTGGTCTTCACCTACGAAGATCTGGAACGGTTCCCGCGTGAGAACCACGTCTATTTCTGCGAATGCGCGGCCAACACGGGCATGGAATGGGCTGGCTCCCAGCTCAATGGGGCGCAGTTCACTCACGGCATGATCCACAACATGGAATACACCGGCATCCCCCTGCGCACGCTGCTGCAAGAGGCGGGTGCAGATATGTCCGCCGACAAGTGGGTCTATGTGGAAGGCGCCGATGCCTCGTCCAATGGCCGCTCTATCCCGATGGAAAAGGCGCTGGATGATGTCCTTGTCGCCTTTAAGGCCAACGGCGAAGCCCTGCGGATGGAACACGGCTACCCTGTTCGTCTGGTCGTGCCGGGTTGGGAAGGCAACATGTGGGTCAAATGGCTCCGCCGGATCGAGATCACGGATATGGCCGTCGAGAGCCGCGAAGAGACCTCCAAATACACGGACGTCTATGAGGATGGCGTCGCGCGCAAATGGACATGGGTGATGGATGCGAAATCGGTCATCACGTCGCCAAGCCCGCAAATGCCA
This sequence comes from Pseudooctadecabacter sp., assembly GCA_020628265.1. Classification (GTDB taxonomy): domain Bacteria; phylum Pseudomonadota; class Alphaproteobacteria; order Rhodobacterales; family Rhodobacteraceae; genus Octadecabacter. The sequence continues at coordinate 12,096 of JAHDFG010000003.1, forward strand.
ATCACGCATGGTACGGGCCCACTGGTCATTTCCGGCCTTGCGTGGTCCGGCCACGGCAAGATTACTCGCGTGGATGTCTCCACCGACGGCGGCATATCTTGGCAGACGGCCCGACTGGGCAAGCAAGGCGACAGCAAGGCGCTGACGCGGTTCTACCTCGACACCGAGTGGGATGGCAGCCCGATGCTGCTGCAATCCCGCGCGATGGATGAAACCGGATATGTGCAGCCGACCAAAGACCAGCTGCGCGAGGTGCGCGGCGAGAACGGTGTCTATCACAACAACTGCATCCAGACATGGTTTGTGAACGAAGAAGGGATCGCTGAGAATGTCGAAGTTTCTTAACCTCTACCTGCCTGCGGCGGGCGGGACAGCTTTGATCCTTGGCTCGGCCTACGGGCTGTCCACACGCGGTTATCAGGACGATACGGTCGCGGCGCTTCAAACCCAGTTGGAACAGAAAGAGGTGGTTGTCGCGGATGCCTCGGCGCAGGCCGCCGCATTGGATGCTCAGGTGGCAGAGATGATGGCCGCCAACGAAGAGCTACTGGCCCGCGCGGCCGCGGGTGGTGGTCTGACGGACCCGGCACCCGTGACGGAGGTCGCCTACGGGCTGGGGCGCCCGGCCTTGGACGAAGAGATCGCCGCTTGGGACGTGGATGTTCTGCCGGACGGGCGCGGGTTGCCTGTGGGCAGTGGCGATGTCTGGACGGGTGAGGAATTGTTCGTGGACAATTGCGCCGCCTGTCACGGTGACTTCGCCGAGGGCGTGGGGAATTGGCCGGTTCTGGCGGGGGGCTTTGACACCCTTGCAGACGAGGACCCCGTGAAAACGGTCGGGTCCTATTGGCCCTATCTGTCAACGGTTTGGGACTACACTCACCGCTCCATGCCGTTCGGAAACGCGGGCACGCTGAGCGACGACGACACCTATGCCATCGTGGCCTACATCCTCTATTCCAACAACCTCGTGGATGATGATTTCACGCTGAGCAACGAGAACTTCCTAGACGTTGAAATGTACAACGCCGACGGATTTGTCGTCGATGATCGTGACGTGTTGGAATACGCCCAATGGCGGGCCGAACCTTGTATGGAAAACTGCAAGGACAGCGTCGAAATCACCATGCGCGCCAGCGTTGTTGACGTGACGCCCGAGGATGACATGGCTGAGGAAGCCTCTGCCGCGCATTCCATGTCCGACGATACCGCCCCAGCAGAAGAGAGCGCCGAGGCCGAGAACGTTCAGGCCTCTGCTGATCCAGCCTTGATTGAAGCTGGGCAAGGCGTCTTCCGCCAGTGCAGCTCTTGCCACCAGATCGGCGAGAACGCCCGCAACGGGGCCGGTCCACAATTGAACGGCATTTTGGGCCGGACAATTGGGGGTGTAGACGGGTTCCGCTATTCCACTGTCATGGCCGACGCCGGTGCCGCGGGTGAGGTTTGGGAGGCTGAAAACCTCACAGCTTTCTTGATGGACCCACGTGGGGTCATGAATGGCACCAAGATGGCGTTCCGGGGCTTGCGCAGCGAGGAAGACGCTGCGGCACTGCTTGCCTACCTGCAAAGCATGGGGGCGGAATGATCAAGACACGCTACGTTCTGACTGCCGCCTGCATCGCCTGGGCTGGTCTTGCCAATGGCGAGGCTGGTGGTGATCCTGAACGAGGCGCGCAGCTCTACCGGCAGTGCGTTGGTTGTCACCAAGTCGGTGAGGGCGCGGTTGACCGTGTCGGTCCACACTTGAACGGTATTTTTGACCGAGCGGCGGGTCAGTCGGAGGGTTACCGGTATTCAGACGGGATGCAGCGCGCCGCCGCTGGCGGGTTGGTATGGACCTACGAGTCTCTGGATGCGTTCATAACAGATCCAAGGTCATTGGTGTCACGCACACGGATGAGTTTCCGCGGATTTGACGACCAGCAGGACCGTGATGATTTGCTGGCCTACTTGCGGACGTTCTCCGCGGATCCCCAGAACATTCCAGAGTCTGCCCCGACGGCTGTCGCTGTCGATCATTCTGTGGCGCCCGAGATCCTCGCGATTGTCGGAGATCCGGCATATGGCGAGTACTTGTCTGGTGAATGCACGGCCTGCCATCAGGCCAGTGGGGCTGCCAACGGCATTCCAAGCATCACCAACTGGCCCACCGAAGATTTTGTGATCGCGATGCACGCCTACAAGGACGGCGTGCGGGAACATCCGGTCATGCAAATGATGGCCGGACGGCTGTCGAACGAAGAGATCGCGGCCTTGGCTGCGTATTTCGAAGGTCTTGAATAAGGACCAACCAAAGGGAGGAAGACCATGAAATTTAACAGACGCGCCTTCATCGGCACGGCGACAGCGACGGCGGCAACGCTTTCTGCGCCGATGTTCGTTCGGGCGGACGGACACAGTAAACCACGGGTCGTTGTTGTCGGTGGCGGGGCAGGTGGTGCGACCGCAGCCCGCTACATCGCAAAGGACAGCGCAGGCGCGATTGACGTCACGCTGATCGAACCCACGCGGGCTTATTACACGTGCTTCTTCTCGAACCTGTACATCGGTGGTTTCCGCGAGATGAACAGCCTCGGTCATTCCTATGGCACGCTTGCCGCCGAGTATGGCATCAATGTCGTACACGACTGGGCAACGGGTGTTGACCGCGACGCCAAGACCGTGACGACGGCTGGCGGGTATACCATCCCTTACGACCGTCTGATCCTGTCTCCGGGTATCGACTTCGTTGATGGGGCTGTTCCGGGCTGGGACGTGTCGGCATCCAACGCGATGCCCCATGCCTATAAGGCAGGGTCTCAGACGGAACTTCTGCGCGCGCAGATCGATGCGATGCCGCAGGGTGGTACCTATGCGATGGTTGCTCCGCCGAACCCTTACCGTTGCCCTCCTGGGCCATATGAGCGGGTGAGCATGGTCGCGCACCGCCTGTCAGAGGTGAACCCGACTGCTAAAATTCTGATTGCCGACCCGAAAGAGAAGTTCTCCAAGCAGGCACTGTTCGAAGAAGGCTGGAACAACCACTATTCCGGCATGATTGAACGGATCGGGCCAGACTTCGGCGGCGAAAATGTCGAGGTTGATCCTGCTGCGATGACACTGTCGATCGACGGTGAGGTGACCAACGTTGACGTCTGTAATGTGATCCCCGCCATGAAGGCAGGCCGCATTGCCGACATCGCTGGTATCACCGAAGGCAACTGGGCCCCCGTGAACGCGGCTGATCTGTCCTCGAAGATGGATGAGAACATTCACGTTCTGGGTGACGCATGTGCCCAAGGCGACATGCCCAAGTCCGGCTTCTCGGCGAACAGCCAGGCGAAGGTCTGCGCCAACGCCGTGCGCGGTGCGTTGACCGGCTCTTCTGTCTTCCCTGCGCGCTTCTCGAACACCTGCTGGTCCTTGATCGATACCAATGACGGGATCAAAGTCGGGGCGACCTATGAGGCCACGGAAGAGAAGATCGCCAAAGTCGACGGCTTCGTGTCCCAGACCGGTGAAGACGCGGCTGTCCGTCAAGCGACATACGAAGAGTCGATCGGCTGGTACGATGGCATCACCGCCGACATGTTCGGTTAATCGGTCAGGACCGGGCCTTGAGGCAGATCAAGGCCCGGTCTCTCTTAATCCGCTAGGCTCACTGCATGACAAAACAGCAAGGATGGAGTTTTCGATGAAACAGTTTCTGCTTGCCACGTGTATGGGCGCAATTTCGGCAATGGCCCAAGCCGAAGGGTCAACGGTTTACGAATTTGACGGGTCCTTCGATGATGCGACCTTTTCCGTCGAAAGCGCCATCATCGGTCAGGGGCTGGTGATCGATTACGTCAGCCACACCGGAGAGATGCTGAACCGGACCGGTTCAGATGTGGGTAGTGATGTTGAGTTGTTCACCAACGCCGACATCTTTGTTTTTTGTTCGGCGAGCCTATCCCGTGAAGTGATGGAAGCCGACCCGATGAATATCGCGTTCTGCCCCTATGGCATTTTTGTTGCGGAACGGGGCGGTGACGTGATGATCGGATACCGGAATTACCCGGCAGGTGAGATGCAGAAAGTGCAAGCACTGCTGGATGAAATCGTCAGAGAGGCTTTGGGGGAATAAGCACCAATGAACTACAACAGTTTCTTCCGTTCAGAACTCGACGCGCTTCGTGATGAGGGTAACTACCGTATTTTTGCTGATCTGGAACGCGAACGAGGTGCCTTTCCGAAGGCCGTCAATCGCGATGGGGGGACGGAACGGGATGTGACAATTTGGTGCTCCAACGATTATCTGGGAATGGGTCAGCACCCCGATGTGCTGGATGCGATGCATGACGCGTTGGACCGTGTTGGCGCAGGCGCAGGGGGCACCCGGAATATCTCGGGCACAACACACCACCACGTCTTGCTGGAGCAGGAATTGGCGGATTTACACGGCAAAGAGGCCGCTTTGCTGTTCACCAGCGGCTATGTGTCAAACTGGGCCGCCTTGGGGACGCTCGCAGCCCGC
>JAHDFG010000003.1:16690-30365 GCA_020628265.1 Pseudooctadecabacter sp.
GTTCACCAGCGGCTATGTGTCAAACTGGGCCGCCTTGGGGACGCTCGCAGCCCGCATTCCCGATTGCCTTGTCCTGTCAGACGCGCTGAACCATGCGTCCATGATCGAGGGCATTCGCCACTCCAAGGCAGAACGCGCAATCTGGCGTCACAACGATCTGGATCATCTTGAAGAGTTACTCGCCGCACAGCCGATTGATCGGCCCAAACTGATCGCCTTTGAAAGCGTCTATTCCATGGACGGGGACATCGCGCCCATTGAGGCGATTTGCGATCTGGCAGACCGCTACAACGCCATGACCTATCTCGACGAGGTTCATGCGGTGGGACTGTATGGCCCGCGCGGTGGTGGTGTCGCCGAAGAGCGCGGCCTGATGAACCGTCTGACCGTGATCGAAGGCACCTTGGGCAAGGCCTTTGGGGTCATGGGCGGCTACATTGCGGCATCGGCCGAGCTGTGTGACTTCGTGCGCTCCTTCGCCAGCGGCTTCATTTTCACCACGGCCCTGCCTCCTGCTGTTGCGGCGGGGGCATGTGCGTCGGTGAAACATCTAAAAGCCAGCACAGAAGAACGTGCCGCGCATCAGGATAGGGTGGCAGAGGTCCGCCGCCGACTGGACGCAATTGGCATCCCCCATATCGACAACCCCAGCCACATCATTCCGGTGATGGTGGGCGATCCGTTGAAATGCAAGTTCCTGTCAGACGTGCTGCTAAAAGAGCACGGCATCTACATCCAGCCGATCAACTATCCCACGGTGCCCAAAGGGACCGAACGCCTGCGGATCACACCATCACCTGTGCATTCAATGGATGATATTGAACGGCTGGTCAGCGCTCTGGAATTGCTTTGGTCACAGTGTGAACTGGCGCGGATCCCGTTGGCCGCGCAGTAGGGCTGCTATGTGTCTGGCGTAAAGCGGTAGGCTTCCCCAGCCCGCTCAATCCGACCGATCCCGTTGCCCGGAAGGTGAAAGCCCAGCACCTGCATCTGTTCGCTGGCGAGTTGATCCAAAAGCCCGACCCTCGTTGCGGCCCCTGTTTCGGGGTCCTGGTCGGATCCTGAGAAAACATCAGGATAGCGCAGTGCCATGTGGTGGTTGCCAATGCAGTCACCCAAAACCATCAGACTGTTGGCCCCGTTCCGAACCTCAAACGCCATATGGCCGGGCGTATGGCCATACGTGGCGCGGGCAGCGATCCCGGGCAGGATTTCCTCTCCATCATCGAAGAAGATCACTTGATCTTCGATCCGGCCGAGACGTCGTGCCGCGCCAACCGCGAAGGTCGTGCGGGCGTCACCAATGGTGTCCACGGTGTTCGGATCGGTCCAATAGTCCCATTCCTTACGTCCGATCATGTAGCGCGCCTCGGGGAATGTGAGATCGTCAAAGTCGTCTACAAGCCCCCAGATGTGATCAGGGTGCGCGTGGGTAAACACGACGTCGGTCACATCTTCAGGATAGACCCCCGCCGCATCCAGAGCATCAAGCGCATAACCCGCTGAAGACATGAATTCCGGACCTGCACCGGCGTCAATAAGAACGGTTCTGTCCGCAGTCCGCACCAGTGTGATATTGCAGGGCGGCGTCAGCGTGTCACCAAGATCGAACTCGGATTGGAGCGCCCCCAGCTGGTCACTTGTCAAGCTGTCCATGACCATATTGGACGGCAGCATAAGTGACCCGTCAGAGACCGAAGTGACCTTGATGTCTCCCAAAGTCACATTTGCCACAGCGGGTCGCACCAACAGGCTCGCACTCGCGGCCGCGAGAAACATTCGTCGTTTCATAGCTTCGCCCCATCACATTCCTAAAGATGAATATGATCTAACAGGAGAAAGACCACTTGTCACACAGTTTTGGTTGGTCGAGCTGGTATGAGAAGACTGAAGTTGGAGCGATCTGTGAGGATGTGCTTCGGGTCGAGTGGGATTACTGGGCCCGCCTAATTTTTGTTTGGAACCGCAGACTTTTCCGGTGGCACCGGTGTCCAACTCTGGCCTCAACTGGAACCGATGCGGCTCCACGTTCACAAGATCACCAGCTTAATCGCATAGGCAACAACACCTAAGATAGAAACACTGGCGAGCCATAGGCCCGCAAACCAAAGCAAACGGGTGGGGAGCTTGGTCTTTTGCATTAGTGATAGCCCTCGCTTGGGTCCATTTTTCCGCGGAACACCCAGTAGGCATAGGCGGTATAGGCCAGAATGATCGGGATGAGGATGACCGCTCCAACAAGGGCAAATGCAAGGCTGCTGTCAGGGGCGGCAGCTTCCCAGATCGTGAGGGAAGGCGGAACCATCATCGGGTAGAAGCTAATCCCGATTCCGACGAAGCTGACAACGAAGAACCCCAGTGCGGACAGAAACGGTCGCAGATCGCTTTGATCATTCAGTCCGGTGAAGAACGTCCAGGTCAGGGCGATCATCAACACAGGTACGATCATCGACCACAGGCTTCCGGGGAGGTTGAACCACCGCTCGAAATAGATCGGGTCCTGGAACGGAGTGAAGATGCTGACAATCCCAATCGTACCAAGGGTCGCGGCCCCCAGCCACCAAGCATAGCCGCGCATCTGAACTTGCAGATCACCCGTCGTCTTGAGGATCAGCCATGTTGCCCCCAAAAGCGCGTAGCCCACAACAACAGCAAAGCCGGTCAGAACCGAGAACGGCGTAAGCCAGTCGAACCAGCCGCCTGCATAGGCGCGGCCCTCAATTTCGATACCTTGCACCAGCGCCCCAAGCGCGATGCCTTGGCACAGGGCTGCAAAGAAGGATCCACCAAAAAACGCCACATCCCACAGGCCCTTTTTCTCTGCCCGCCAACGGTATTCAAAAGATACGCCTCGGAAGACCAGCGCCAACAGCATGAGGGTTATGGGCATGTAAAGCGCCGGCATGACAATCGCGTAGGCCAGCGGGAAAACAGCAAAAAGGCCACCGCCGCCCAAGACAAGCCACGTCTCATTGCCGTCCCAAACAGGCGCGACGGAGTTCATCATCAAGTCCCTGTCGGCTTCAGATTTGCCGAAGGGGAACAAGATGCCAATGCCAAGGTCAAACCCATCGAGGACGACGTACGTCAGAACTGCGAAGGCGATGAGACCGGCCCAGATGAATGCAAGATCAAATACCATAGCTATGTCTCCTTATGCGCCGGGGATGAAGTCTTGGTCGACTTGCGCAGCAGGGGTAATCCCTGCTGTCCGGATCGGACCATCGCGCAAGCCCAGTTTCGGCGTGGCCGCGCGCTTGTTCATCATGCGCAGCAGATAGAAGGTGCCTGCGCCGAAGACTGCGAAATAGACAACGATGAAGGCGATGAGGGAGGCAGCCACCGCAGGCGCATCCACAGGCGCGAGGCTATCAGAGGTGCGCAGCAGGCCGTAGACGGTATAAGGCTGACGCCCAACCTCGGTCGTGATCCAGCCGGCAAGCACTGCAACGAAACCGGATGGCCCCATGGCAATACAGGCACGATGTAGCCATGGCGCATCATAGAGGCGTCCCCGCCAGCGTGCCCAAGCGGACCATAGCCCGAGCCCGAGCATCAACATACCTAGGCCGACCATGACGCGGAAAGACCAGAAAACGATGCCGACAGGCGGTTGCTCGTCATCCGGGATCGTATCGAGACCCATCACAGGGTAGTCGAGCGGTTTTTCAAAGATCAGGTTCCCCAGCCCGGGAATGCCGATGGCGTAGTCCAGACGCTGTTCTTCGTCGTTGGGGATACCAAAAAGATAGAGAGGCGCCCAACCTTCGGGATGGCTTTCATAGTGGCCCTCCATCGCCATGATTTTGACAGGCTGATGCTCAAGCGTGTTGAGCCCATGTTCATGCCCGGCAAAAATCTGGATGGGTGTAACGATCACGGCCATCCACATCGCCATCGAGAACATGCGCCGCGCCTCCTTGTCGGCCTTGTCGCGCAAAAGGTGCAACGCGCCGACCGCACCCACGACCAAAGCCGTTGTCAGGAACGCCGCAAGGACCATATGCGCCAGCCGATAGGGGAAGGACGGGTTGAACACGATCTGCCACCAATCCTCTGGGACAAACTGCCCGACCTCATTGACGGAATAACCCGCTGGGGTCTGCATCCAGCTGTTAACCGACAGGATCCAAGTGGCGGACATAAGCGTGCCGAAGGCCACCATGGCCGTCGCAAACATATGTAGCTTTTCGCCAACCCGTTCGCGGCCAAACAGCATTATACCAAGAAAGCCTGCCTCAAGGAAAAAGGCCGACAGCACCTCATAAGCCATCAGCGGCCCAACAACCGGCCCCGCCTTGTCGGAAAAGACCGACCAGTTGGTGCCAAATTGGTAGGACATCACAATGCCCGAGACGACCCCCATGCCGAAGGCGACAGCGAAGATTTTCTTCCAGTAATTGAACAGGGTGAGATAGGTCTCATCCCGTGTCCGCATCCAAAGCCCATTGAGGACGGCGAGATAGCTCGCAAGCCCAATGGAGAAGGATGGGAAGATGATGTGGAATGACACTGTAAAGGCGAATTGGAACCTTGCCAGTATCTCTGCGCTGAAACCGTCGAGCATGGGCGGGCCTTTCTGGTCTTTTGTTTTATGCCGCGTCGATATCGACGGTGCGTAGGTAGGGACGGATTTCCTCAAACCCTTGCGGGAATTTCACATTGGCGTCGGCATTCGTCACCGACGGCGGGATGATCGCACGCTCACCGGGGCGCCAATCGGCTGGCAGTGCCACGCCTTTTGCATCGCCTGTCTGAAGCGCGTCGATCGCACGGAGGATCTCGTCAAAGTTCCGACCAACGCTCATTGGGTAGGTCATGGACAGACGTAGTTTCTTGTCCGGATCAATGATGAAGACCGACCGTACAGCGGCGGTTCGGGATTCGCCTGGGTGGATCATCTCATAAAGCTTTGCGATCTCAAAATCGGGGTCGGCCACGATGGGAAAGCGCAATGTGGTGTTCTGCGTGTCGTTGACATCCTCAATCCATCTCAGGTGCTCTTCAACGCTGTCCGTGCTCAGCCCGATCGGCTTGACGCGACGCGCGGCGAATTGATCGGCCAGTTGCGCGGTGCGCCCCATCTCGGTCGTGCAGACAGGCGTGAAGTCAGCCGGATGGCTGAAAAAGAAAGCCCAGTCTTCGCCAATCCACTCGTGGAAGGAAATCGGGCCGGTTGTGGTGTCCGCCTTAAAGTCGGGAACGGTGTCGCCAAGTAGAAGTGTCATGAGTGTCTCCTTTCAAAGTCTGAGGCTGACCTAGGCTCCGGCGCGCTCGTGTTCAGTGACAATGTCACCTAACTTGAAAAAAGTTATACATTAGGTATAAGTTTTGGAGAGGTGACAAAATGAAGCTGACATCCTACACCAATTTTGCCCTGCGCAGCCTGCAGCTGGCGGCCCTGAAAGATCCGGATTTGATTCGGGTGGATGATGTGGTTCGGGTCCACGGGCTCGCCCGTCCGCATATCGTGAAAATCGTGCATGAGCTTGGAGTGGCGGGCTATATCGCCACGCAGCGTGGGCGGAACGGCGGCTTTCGCCTCGCCAAACCTGCGGCTGAGATCATCATCGGCGATGTGGTCCGCCTGACCGAGGGGCCGCTGGATCTCGTCGAGTGTTTCAACCCTGAGAAAAACACATGCCCCCTGATCGGGGTCTGCAAGCTGTCGCGCGCCCTGCAAGACGCGACACGGGCCTTCATGGCGGTGCTGGATGATCTGACCTTGGCAGATATCGCAGCGAACCGGAACGACTTGCTGGCCCGCATCGCGCCACTCGAAGACGGCATTGTTGCCCCCATGAGGAAAGCCAAATGACCCTGGATTGGACAGAACGATTTCAAGGGACGGCTGCGCTGCCCCGCGCTGTTCGCGACCGCTTAATTGACGTGGCGCGGATCATTCATCTGGAGGAAGGCGCGCAAGTGTTCGGCCCTGCCAATGTGCCAGATAGCCTGTTCTTTCTCTATGATGGGCGTATTCGCGTCTCGCAAAGCTCGGACACGGGGCGAGAAATCACGCTTTATCGCGTGGATGCGGGCGAAAGCTGTGTGCTGACCACGGCCTGCATGCTGGCAGAAGAAGCCTACAACGCCGAAGGTGTCGCAGAGACAGAGGTCACAGCGGTTGTCCTTCCGAAGCCTGCCTTTGACCGGCTGGTCACGGAAGAAGAGGCGTTCCGAAAGTTTGTTTTTAATGCCTACTCAAAGCGGCTGATCGACTTGCTGCGTGTGGTCGATGACGTGGCATTTGGGCATATGGATGTAAGGCTGGCAGAACGGCTTTTGGCCCTCGCCGGAGACGTGAAAGAAATCCCTGCGACCCACCAACAGTTGGCAAGTGAACTTGGCACCGCGCGCGAGGTTGTCTCCCGCGTTCTGTCGGATTTTCAGAAGCGTGAGATGATCGCGCAGTCCCGTGGACGGATCGCCTTGATCGATAAAAAAGCACTGAAAATCTTGGCCAGCAGCAAGTAATATTCATCTTTCTGCATGTTAGGTGACAAAGTCACTGAAGAGGTGGAATCAAAGTTATATCTGTTCTCCAAGTTACCTGAATGGAGAACACTATGACTATCAATGTCGGAACGATTGATCGCATCCTGCGCGGGGCCCTTGGCCTCGGGCTTTTGTACCTCGCCTTCTTAAGCGGCATGCCCCTCTTTGACGGCGGCTTGATGAAATACGGCGCGGCCGTCGTTGGCATTGTGATGCTTGTTGTTGCGGTCACGCGCGTCTGCCCGATCTATTCCATCTTCGGCTTCAAGACTTGTCGGGTGTAAATGATGGAAACCGCGTTCACCCCCTTCGCGTCTTTTGGTGGCGGGCTCGCCATCGGTCTGGGTGCCGTCCTCTTGATGTTGGGCCTCGGTCGCGTTCTCGGGGCAACTGGCATCATGTCTGGCCTTGTCTTTGCAGAGAACCGGTCTGAGTTTGGCTGGCGGGCTGCGATGGTCGTCGGCATGATCCTTGCCCCCGGTCTGATCTTTGCAGTGACCGGCACCATGCCCGAGGTTAACGTCCCCGTCAGCCCCGCGATGATCGTGATTGGTGGCGTCATCGTCGGCCTTGGTGCAAGCCTAGGCTCAGGCTGCACCTCTGGTCACGGTGTTTGCGGGCTGTCGCGTCTGTCGGTTCGGTCGCTTGTTGCGGTCCCGACGTTCATGGCCACGGCTGCCATCACAGTCTTCCTCATCCGTCATGTTTTCGGAGGTTAAGCGATGAAACTGCTTTTTGCTCTTGTCACTGGTCTGGTCTTTGGTGTCGGGATTGCCGTCTCTGGCATGATGGACCCGGCGAAAGTCCTGAATTTTTTCGATATCGCGGGCACATGGGATCCAAGCCTTGCCTTCGTTATGGGCGGTGCGCTGTTGGTGACCTTTTTCGGCTACCGCCTTGTGTGGCGTCGCGAAGCACCGCTGTTTGAGGGACGGTTTCAGGTCCCCACGTCTGGCGTCATTGATCGCAAACTCATCGGCGGTTCCGCCCTCTTCGGGATTGGCTGGGGCATTGCTGGCTTCTGCCCGGGTGCCGCAATCCCAGCCCTCGGCACAGGCCGCTGGGAAGTGGCGCTGTTTCTTGTCGCGGTCGCGGGCGGTTTCGTGCTGCGCCGCCTCTTTTCGCCCGTTCGGCCCACTTTAGCCTCCGCCTGAACATCCTGAAGGAGACAGATATGACCTACCCCGTTGATATGAGCGTCACCCCCGAGGTGCAGGCCTTTTTTGATGAGGCGACCAACACGATCAGCTACATTGTGAAGGACCCGTCAAGCAACGCCTGCGCGCTGATCGATACCGTGATGGACATCGACTACGCCGCTGGCCGGATCACCTTTGACCATGCGGATGAGTTGATCCGCCAGATCGAGGCGCAGGGCCTCAAGCTGGAATGGATCATCGAAACCCATGTCCACGCTGACCACCTGAGCGCCGCGCCCTACATTCAGCAAAAGCTGGGCGGTAAGATTGGCGTCGGCTCCAAGATCACGGTTGTGCAGGACACCTTCGGCAAAGTCTTTAACGAAGGCACAGAATTCCAGCGCGATGGCAGCCAGTTCGATGCCCTGTTCGAGGACGGCGACACCTACATGATCGGCAATATGCAGGCCTTCGCCATGTACACGCCCGGCCACACCCCCGCCTGCATGGTGCATGTGATGGGCAATGCGGCGTTTGTCGGCGACACCTTGTTCATGCCTGACGGCGGTTCTGCGCGGTGTGACTTCCCCGGCGGCTCTGCCGAGGAGCTGTACGACAGCATCCAGAAGGTCCTCGCCCTGCCGGATGAGACGCGTCTGTTCATGTGCCACGACTACGGCCCGAATGGCCGCGCGATTGCGTGGGAAACGACTGTTGCCGAACAGAAAGAAGCGAACATCCACGTGGGCCAGGGCAAGACGAAGGAAGATTTCGTCCAGTTCCGCACCGAGCGGGACGCGCAACTGGCGATGCCGAAACTGATCATTCCTTCGTTGCAGGTGAACATGCGGGCGGGGGAAGTGCCGACCGACAAGGACGGCAATCCGATGCTCAAAGTGCCCGTGAACGGGCTGTAGATTCGAAGAAGGGCGAGAGCCATGGACCTTAAAAAGATCACAGAAAAAACCAGCGTAAGCCCCCAGATCATGCCCGACGATATCGCCGCGATCAAAAAGGCTGGCTTTCGCGCCATCATCTGCAACCGTCCTGACGGCGAAGGCGCTGACCAGCCGAGCTTCGAAGAGATTGAGGCGGCGGCCAAGGCGGCAGGACTTGCGGCGGCCTATGTGCCGGTGACCGCAGGCATGGTCCGTGACGAAGATGTTGAGGCGTTCGGTGCCGCGCTTAAGGATTTGCCGCGCCCGGTTCTGGCCTATTGCCGCACGGGCACGCGGTCGGCCACGCTATGGTCGTTCCACGAAAGCAAGAAGCGCCCGATGCATGAAATCCTCGCCGCCACGAAGGCCGCAGGCTATGACATGAACGGGGTCGCGCGGCGCATCGCCAACGGTGGGAAGACCCCGACCAACACAGGTGACGCGAAATACGATATCGTCATCGTCGGTGGTGGCGCAGGCGGTGTCTCGGTCGCAGCCAGCCTTCAGTCGCGCAAATCGAGCCTGTCGATCGCGATTATCGATCCGGCGGACATCCACTATTACCAGCCCGGCTGGACGATGGTGGGCGGCGGCGTCTTTGAGGCCAGTCAGACGGCCAAAACCATGGGCTCCCTTATCCCGCGCGGGGTGAAGTGGATCAAATCGGCGGTTGCCGCGTTTGAGCCTGAAAACAACGCTGTCATCCTCGACGGGTGCCGTGTGGTGAAATACGACCGCCTGGTCGTTTGCCCTGGCCTGAAGCTGGACTGGAGCGCCATCGAAGGGCTTGAAGAGACACTGGGCCGTAACGGCGTGACCTCGAACTACCGCTATGACCTCGCGCCCTACACATGGCAGCTGGTGCAAGAACTGAAAAAAGGCCGCGCGATCTTTACCCAGCCGCCGATGCCCATCAAATGCGCTGGTGCGCCGCAGAAGGCGATGTACCTGTCGGGCGATGCTTGGTTCCGGAATGGGCGTCTGAAAGACATCGACATCCAGTTCATGAATGCGGGCGGTGTCCTTTTCGGTGTAAAAGACTACGTGCCCGCGTTGGAAAGCTACATCGCCAAATACGACGCGACCTGTAACTTCTTCCACAACCTTGTGTCGGTCGATGGTGAGGCGAAGAGGGCCACCTTCAAAGTTGCCAAACCCGATACGGAACCAGAGATGGTCACCGTCGATTTTGACATGATGCATGTCTGTCCGCCTCAAGTGGCCCCCGACTTTATCCGCGTCTCGCCCCTTGCGGATGCGGCTGGATGGGTCGATGTCGATCAGGCCACCCTACGCCACAAAAGCTTCGACAATGTCTGGAGCCTTGGGGACGTCATGAACGCGCCCAACGCCAAGACCGCAGCAGCGGCGCGCAAGCAAGCCCCTGTCGTCGCCGACAACATTGTCGCGGATATCGCGGGCCGTTCCCCTGTTGCGGCTTATGACGGGTACGGTTCTTGCCCGCTCACCGTTGAACGCGGCAAGATCGTTCTGGCTGAGTTCGGCTACGGCGGTGTTCTCAAACCGTCCTTCCCGTCTTTCCTCGTCGATGGAACGAAACCAACCCGTGCCGCTTGGTTCCTGAAGGAGAAGATGCTGCCGCCGATCTATTGGCAGGCCATGCTGAAGGGTAAGGAATGGATGGCCAAGCCTGAGAAGATCCAGATCGCGGCCGAATAGCCGAAGTCATCGTTGCCCGCAGCCCTCCCTGTTGCTGGCAGCGCTCTTGGTGGATGGGCCGCCCGTTCCCGGCAACCCCATCCACCACCGTTTTCCGAAAGAAGCTATGATGCACACACTGCGCCGCTATTTGCCGATCCTCGACTGGGGCCGCACTTATAACCGATCTGCGCTGTCAAACGATCTGGTGGCGGCGGTGATTGTAACGATCATGCTGATCCCGCAATCGCTGGCCTATGCGCTCTTGGCGGGGTTGCCGCCCGAGGCGGGGATTTACGCCTCTATCGCGCCGATTGTGCTTTATGCGATCTTTGGCACATCGCGGGCCCTTGCAGTTGGACCGGTGGCGGTGGTGTCACTGCTGACCGCATCCGCCATTGGGCAGGTCGCCGAACAAGGCACTGCCGGCTACGCAGTCGCTGCGCTGACGCTGGCGTTTCTGTCTGGCGGTTTTTTGATGCTGCTTGGCGTGCTGCGCCTTGGATTTCTGGCGAACTTCCTCAGCCATCCTGTCATCGCGGGCTTTATCACCGCCTCCGGCATTCTGATCGCCACAAGCCAGCTCAAGCACATCCTTGGCGTCAGTGCTCATGGTCATACGCTGCCCGAAATGCTGACCTCGCTCTTTGCGCATCTGGGCGATACTAACTGGATCACCGTGTTGATTGGCGTCAGCGCGGCAGGCTTCCTGTTCTGGGTACGCGGCAATCTCAAACCCCTTCTGAAACGGCTCGGGACCGGACCGGTACTGACTGACTTTCTGGCCAAAGGCGGCCCTGTGGTCGCAGTTGTCGCCACCACCGTTGCAGTCTGGGGCTTTGGTCTGGCCGAGCAAGGGGTCAAGATCGTGGGCGATGTACCTCAAAGCCTGCCACCCTTAACTCTGCCCGGCCTGTCCAGCGATCTTGTTGGCGCGCTTATGGTGCCAGCTATCCTGATCTCCATCATTGGCTTCGTGGAAAGCGTGTCCGTCGCCCAGACCTTGGCCGCAAAGAAACGCCAACGCATCGACCCGGATCAAGAACTTATCGGCCTTGGTGCTGCCAATCTTGGGGCGGCCTTTTCGGGCGGGTTTCCTGTGACAGGGGGCTTCTCCCGCTCGGTTGTGAACTACGACGCAGGGGCGGAAACGCCTGCCGCAGGGATCTACACAGCCATCGGCCTCGCCATCGCCGCCGTGGCCCTCACACCGCTGGTCTACTTTCTGCCCAACGCCACCTTGGCCGCCACCATCATCGTGGCCGTGCTGACGCTGGTGGACTTTTCAATCCTGAAGAAAACTTGGGACTACTCCCGCGCGGACTTCAGCGCAGTGGCCGCCACCATCCTGCTGACCCTTGGCCTCGGGGTTGAGGTCGGCGTGGCTGCTGGTGTTGCCATCTCAGTCCTGCTGCACCTCTACAAAACCTCACGACCCCATGTGGCCGAGGTTGGCCTTGTCCCCGGCACCCAGCACTTCCGCAACATCCACCGCCATGAGGTTGAAACCTGTCCTTCCGTTGTGACCTTGCGCGTTGATGAAAGCCTTTACTTCGTAAACGCCCGCTTCCTTGAGGATCTGGTCCAATCCCACGTCACAGAGGGCTGCGCTATCAAACATGTCGTTCTCATGTTTTCAGCGGTGAACGAGGTAGACTATTCCGCGCTCGAAAGCCTTGAGGCTATCAATGCCCGACTTAGGGATATGGGCGTCGGCCTGCACCTGTCCGAAGTGAAAGGCCCCGTCATGGACCGCCTGAAACGCTCACACCTCATCCAAGATCTGAACGGAGAAGTGTTCCTGTCTCAGTTCGAGGCTTGGCAAAAGGTAGGCCATCCAAAGCTACATCACGTCGCAGAATAGCTGGTAGCCGGGTGTTCGGTTTTGTGCGCCGAGTTTGGGGGCAGATCTTACTGGAAAATCGGACATCAGCATGGCCCTACGGTCTCACGACCAACAATGCGCTTGCCGGGTTCGGGTAAGGGCTGAGCTACCACCCGACAATCGGGCACTGACGTAAGTTACGAATTGTTGTCTGCTGATCTTCGACGAAGAGGAGATCAGAGATGTAGAAACGGAAGCGGCATTCGCCGGATATCAAGGCGAAGGTGGCGCTGGAAGCGCTGAAGGGCGAGCAGACGGTTGCCGAACTGGCCAGCCGGTTTGGTGTCCACCCAACGATGATCCACAGCTGGAACAAGGCATTTCTGGAAGGTGCGTCTGGCATGTTCGAGCGCGGTGGCAAGAAAGCTAAAGCCTTGGGGCGTGAGGTAAGGCGCGGCATGATCGAACCATTCAACCCCGTGCTGTCCATCGGCAAGCGATGTCGGCTTTTGTCGATATCACGTTCGTCTTTCTACCATCTGCCCAAGGGTGAGGCGGCGATGAATCTTATGCTTATGCGGCGCGGGTTCCTGTATCTGGTGGCGATCATGGACTGGCACACCCGCAAGGTGCTGGCCTGGCGTATCTCGAACACGCTGGAGCCAGACTTCTGCGTTAAGGCGTTGAACGAGGCCATCCACCGCTTCGGCCCGCCCAACATCATGACACCGATCCGGGCAGCCAGTTCACGTCCTTTGCCTAGACGGACCGGTTGCGCCGATCCGGCGTGCGCATCTCCCTTCTCGGCAGATTCTGCCTTGCAAAATCGCCTTCCGGGCAATGGATCAACGTCTTCGCCGAGCAGCTCTGGCGGAGCCTGAAATACGAATGCGTCTATTTGCGTGCCTGGGAAACCGGATCAGGGGCGAAGACCGGTGTCGGTCGGTGGATCGAGTTCTGCAACCGCAAACGCCCCCATTCCGCCCTTTGCGGCAAACCACCAGCCGTGGTCAATTGGTTGAGAAAAGACGAAACCAACCCTGATCAGCAGGAGCAAAGAATAGCTTAATTTACGCCAGAACCTGTCCAAACATTGGGAGTAGCTCAGGATCACTGACCGGAAAAAATGGGCGGGTAACTTTGTCTGAGAAATCTCTTTAATTGCCAAGGTCCAATGTTGCCGTTCAGAAATTCGATGTGGTGGTTCACAGTGGAAAACCGGTTCCGTTAGGGCAGTTTATCCGCTAGGCCTGCGCGAGGGGGCCATTTAAACGGGACCAAAGACATGCGCCTGACTTCGATACTTGCAGCGGCTTTTCTGGCCGCCGCCCCAGCATTTGCACAAGATCAGAACCGCGAAACCCTAGGGACAGGCCGTCTGTTTACTAACGATTTCTTTGGTGACACGCAGGATCGCTGGCGGACAGGGTCCTATTCCTATTCGATCGTCCGCGGTACGGACTGGACCGGACGCGCACCAACCGAGTTCGGTGCCCTTCTGGAATACCGCCTGCGGTCCGAGGTCATCGCGCCGGAACGTCTGAACGGGCCGCTTTCGGGCGACCGCGCCTATGTCGGGGCGCTGTCGGCCGGTCTGCACACGCATATGACCCGTG
>JAHDFG010000155.1 GCA_020628265.1 Pseudooctadecabacter sp.
CCGATGCCTTCGAAGTCTTCGAGCCGGTCAATCGGCAAGCGGCGGTACTGCACCCCTGTCGCCACAACGACCGACTTGGCGCAGACAATCGCATCGTCATCCATCGTGACGCAAAAAACGCCATCCTCTTCGCGCTGTTCGATGCTGACGGCACAGCGTGGAACGGCAAACTTGGTGCCAAATTTCATGGCCTGCACTTCGCCCCGCCAGACCAAATCGCCGCCCGAAATCCCCGTCGGGAAGCCCATATAGTTCTCGATCCGGCTGGAGGTGCCGGCCTGCCCGCCGATGGTGTGATCCTCGATCACCAGCGCACGCATGCCTTCGGCACCTGCATAGACGCCGGCGGCCACGCCAGCAGGTCCGCCACCCACGATCAGCACATCAAAGACGTCTTCCATGTCAACGTCCACATCCAGCCCCAGCCGCTGCGCCAAACCGCGCGGGGTCGGGTCCTCGACGATCTCGGACTTGCCAAGGATCACCGCAGGCTCGGCCTTGCCGATGCTGCATTGATGGGCAAGGGCCTCGGCCTCGTGTTCGCCCAAGGTCAGGGACCGGAACGGGATGCGGTTGCGGCTGGCGAAAGCGGCGAGGTTGCGGATGTCACGGCTTTCCTCGGCCCCGATCAGGGTCAGGCTGGCCTCGTGGCTTTCCAGCAGGCGCCGCCTGCGGGCAGCAAAAACGGTGATGATGATATCACTCATCTCAGGGATCTGGGACATGAGCGACAACATCGTCTCGCGCGGGACACAGATCAGTTCGGTTTCCTCAACGGCACGCGCGCCCAGCAGGGCCTTGGCCCCGCTGAGAAAACTGATCTCACCGAAAAACTGGGTCGGTCCGAGGGTGCCGTCGCCGTAGCGTTCGCCGGTGCGAGAATCGATCGCCTCAACCTCACCCGAAAGGACGTAGTGGAATTCCTCGATGGGCTTGCCCATTTCCTGCAGCATGTCCCCCGCCTGCAACGTGCGTCTGGTGCCTGCCTTATCGATCGCCCGCACATGCGCGTCGTGCAATGGCGTGCGGATCATTGTCGCAAGATCGGCGGCGAGCGTTTCCATGGTCAGTCCCCCTTTGACCCTCCAAATAGGCCAGTCAGACTGCGTTTCACGAGGTTTGTGACAGAGGGGCGACGTTCGGTCTGGAATGGCAGCGGGCGGCAGACCTCCATCGCGGCGACACCGACACGGGCCGTCAGGGCGCCATTGATAATCCCCTCACCGAAGCGGCGGGACACTTTGGACAGCACGCCACCCCCCGCCACCGAGCCGATGAGGTCATCGCCCACAGCCACAGCGCCTGTGGCGACCAAATGGGTTAACACCTGACGGGTCAGCCGCCACGACCCCAGTGTGCCGGACCGTCCGCCATAGATTTCGGCAATGCGGCGGATCATACGCATGTTGGCGGTGAGTGCTGTGAACACATCCGCCAGCGCCAGCGGGACAACCGCTGTCACAGTCGCAACCTGCCGCGCAGCGCCTTCGATTTCCAGTCGCGCGCGGGCGTCCAGCGGAGCGAGCACTTGGGCCTCGGCCAATCCCAGCAGCCCATCGGCGTCCAGCACATCGTCCTTACGGTCGGCCAAAGCCTGCCGTCCCCAAGACGTATCATCGCGGCCCCGATACAGGGCTTCGATCTGCGCCACGACCTCCCGTGCTGCAGGCAAGGAGCCATCGGCAAGCGCCTCGGCTGCGCGGGTCTGAATGCGGTCAACGCGGTTCAACCGGCTGAACGCCGCAAGTTCGCGCAGGGTTATGGCCAAAAGGGTGACTGCGAAAAGCGTAAGCAGTCCGACCCCGATCCAGCCCAAAACGGGTGCACGTTGCATCAGCCCTGTCACCGCATCCCACGCGGCCACCCCCGCGAAGAAGCCTATAAGGCTGATGAGCGCGCCCCAGAACCAACGGGCAAGACGGTTGGGTCGTCGTGCCGCAAGGACAGCCGCCTGTTGCATTGCCGCAGGCGGGTTCATCGCAGTTTCTGGCACAGGTGGGGCAGTAGCGGGCGTCAGGTCCGCCTCCTCTTCCACATCGAACAAAACGGGACCCTGCCGCGTCTCGGTCATAGCTTGTCCCCCAGCAAGAATTGTGCCGCCTTATCAAGACGGATGTGCGGTGGCCCGTCGCCGGGTTTAAGTGTCAGACGCGCCGGCGCGAAGCGCATGACCTCATAATCGGCATCAAGCCAGTCCGCTGCACCGGATCGTGCAGGCCCCAACAGATGCGCCGGATCAGACGGCAAAGCGCCCGGATAAAACGCAGCCTGCTTGTCGGTTCCCAAAAGCTGGCCCCGCACCACACCAAGGTCGCGTCCCTGGTGGTTTCGCATATCTTCCGTGGTCGTCCGCAGCGCTGCGATGGACATGGCTTGCGTCTGCGCCCCGCTGAAATCCGCCCGATCCTTGGCCTCGCGCAACATCGCCTCGACGATGGCCGTCAGTTGGGGGTGTTGTTCGTGATGCAGATGGTCCGCCTTGGTGGCAGCAAATAGGATCTTGTCGATCCGCCGCCCCTGAAACAGCCGCGTCAGAAAGTCGTTCCGCCCGGGCCGGAAGGCGCTGAGGATATCGGCCATCGCACGGCGCAAATCCTCGACCGCGGGGGGGCCTGCATGGATCGCGCCCAGCACATCGACCAGCACGATCTGGCGGTCCAGTTTGGCGAAGTGATCGCGGAAGAACGGACGCACGACGTTTCGTTTGTAGCTTTCAAAGCGCCGCTCGAACTCCCGCCACAGGGATTTACGGGCAGGTTTGTCGACCGGTGGCAGGGGCGCGAAAGTTAGAACCGGTGATCCCTCAAGATCACCGGGCAACAAGAACCGCCCGGGCGAGCAGTCGGAATACCCCGCCTCACGCGCGGCCTGCAGATGTTCGGTGAACGCGGCGGCCAGAGCCTGCGCCTGCGGTTCCTCAAACCCTTGCGAGGGATCGATTTCGGAAAGTGCGACATCAAAGACATCCGATTTGGGCCGACCAGCACTGCGCGCCAAAACCTCGGCTGACCAGCTGGCAAAGTCCTTATCCATCAACCCAAGGTCCAGCAGCCATTCGCCAGGGTAGTCGACGATATCCAAGTGCACGGTGCGCGGCCCCTGCAATCCGCCTAAGAGTCCCGTGGGCTGCACCCGAAGCGACAGCCGCAACTCGGACACGCGGCGGGTGCCTTCGGGCCAATGGGGTGCGGTCGCCGTAAGGGCCGCCAAGTGGTTCTCGTAGTCGAACCGCGGGATCGTATCGTCCGGCTGCGGCTGCAGATAGGCAGTCGTAATCCGCCCCGATGCGGCGGCCTGAAACTGCGGCATCCGCCCACGGTCCAGCAGGTTCGCCACCAAGGAGGTAATGAAGACCGTCTTGCCCGCACGGCTTAGCCCTGTGACACCCAACCGGATGACAGTGTCCGAGAACGGGGCAGTCACAGTATCTGTCACCGCGTCAACGGTGCGGGTGATCCCGTCTGCAAGGGTTGAAATGATCACGCGCGCCCCTTCGTCTCGTGCTGTTGTTGGGGCCAAGATAAGGGCGCGGTCGGCGGTTGTGTAGGGCAAGCGGAGGGGATTGATTTCGCCAAATTCACCCCTTAACCCGCTGGCATGCCTCGTTATGCCTTGAAAATCGAATATGACGGCGCCCCGTTTTGCGGGTGGCAACGCCAAAAGGACCTGCCGTCCGTCCAAGGCGCGATCGAGGCCGCATTGGCGAAGCTGGAACCACGCGACCATACGATTGCCGCCGCAGGGCGGACGGATGCGGGTGTGCACGGGTTGGGTCAAGTGGCCCATTGCGATATGGACAAAGACTGGGATCCCGCGCGGCTAGCGGGGGCCTTGAACCACCATCTGAGGCCGCAGCCCGTGGCGATTGTAGCCTGTGCCGAGGTGCCCGAAGATTGGCACGCGCGTTTTTCAGCGATCGAGCGGCGCTACCTTTTCCGTCTCGTGTGTCGCCGTGCGCCGCTTGTCCATGAGGCAGGAAAAGTCTGGCAGATCGGCCATACCCTAGATGCGGAAGCCATGCAGGCGGGCGCGGACCGGCTGCTGGGTCGCCACGATTTCACAACATTCCGGTCGTCGATCTGTCAGGCGGACAGCCCGCTGCGCACCTTGGACGAGTTGCGTGTCGAGACCGTGCCGCGACGCGACGGCGCACAAGAGATCAACTTTCACGTCCGCGCGCGGTCGTTCCTCCACAATCAGGTGCGAAGCTTTGTCGGAACCCTAGAACGGGTCGGCGCTGGCGCATGGACACCCGATGACGTTCAAGCCGCCCTTGAAGCCCGCGAACGTGCGGCCTGCGGGCCGGTTTGCCCTCCGCAAGGGCTTTATCTGGCCGGTGTCGGCTACCCCGAGGACCCTTTCGCACGGACCTAGTCGTTGTCCGTCAAGCCCGCCCCTGCCCCTGCGGCCCGCGACGCCGCAGTCTCTGGGACCAGAATTTGGGCGGCCAACTGCTCCAGATGGTCCCGAAGAGTGTCGGGTATCAGGCGGCGACCCAACGGCCTTGGCGCGGCCCCCGCGTCATTCGACAACGACAATACGACCCGGCCTTGATCCGCGTCCATGCGCCAATCAATCGAGCGGCCCTGTTCAGCCATCACCACCGCGCAATAGGCCGCGACCAAAGTTGGTTCCACCTGCACGGTTTGGGGCCCGAGACCCGCCAACAGCCTGTCCAAGGCTAAGGGAAGGTCAAGTGCAGCCACAAACTGACCGGAACAGGGACATGTGGTCATCGCCTCAAGGTCCAGAAAGGCTGCGGCCTTGCAGAGGTCCTCGGCATGGCCAAGCGGCATCCCGCCGCCTCGTGCGGCCTTCAGGACCAGCATCTCTATCTCGTTCGCGCTGCTGCTTCTGTCAGACATCGGCAAAGGTGGGCATCCACCAATCGTCTGCTGCCGTCAGTTCATCCCGAAGGGGCGCGCCCTGACACAGGGTGATCCGCGTCCAGCGGTCTGATTTCGGGTCGAATTTTGCCGCTCCGAAGAAAGACAACTTGCAGCGCAACATATCTATCGGCAGGCAGTCCCGCCCGATCAAGTTGTCGCGGATCTCGGCGTAGGGCGCGTGGGCAAGGGTCTGGACCCGCCGCACGGCCGCACGATGCTGGGGACACCGCGCCAGAAGGGCGTAGACCTGCTCATCGGGCTTGATGTCCTGACGCAAAGCGGCCACCTGACGGGCGATATCGAGGGGGCTTTCCCGTTCTGCCCCGTCCTCGGCATGAC
>JAHDFG010000156.1 GCA_020628265.1 Pseudooctadecabacter sp.
GACTTTTTCCGCGACAGGCGACCCCCGATGGGGCAGGACTGATCCCAAATACGGGAGGTAGCAGCCATGAACTGGATGGAGCAATTCGACGGCTATTGTGAGCGCACGGATTTCACCTATTGGTCCGAGCCCCTGAACGCGATCACCAATGCGGCCTTCATCATCGCTGCGATCCTGATGTGGAACCGTGCGAGCGAAGTGATCTGGGGACGGGTGCTGTGCATCGTGCTGTTCGCCATCGGTGTGGGCAGCTACCTATTTCACACCCACGCGACCGCTTGGGCGTCGCTGGCGGATGTCGCGCCGATTGGCATCTTTATCCTCGTCTACCTGTTTCTGGTGAACTGGCACATTCTGGGGTGGCCCGCGTGGGTTGCGGGCATAGGCACGCTGGGCTTCCTGCCCTATGCGGCTGGCATGACTGTGCTGACGGACAGCCTGCCGTTTTTCGAGATTTCCAACTTTTATTGGTCCGTGCCGGTTCTGCTGCTGATCTATGCGGCCGTTTTCCGAAACCGCATCCCGCAAACGGCGCGGGGATTCGTGATCGGCGCTGCGATTCTGTCCTTGTCGATCACCCTGCGGTCTGTCGATGAACCCCTGTGCGACGTCTTTCCCATCGGCACCCACATCTTCTGGCATATCCTGAACGGGATCATGTTGGGCTGGATGATCGAAGTTTACCGCCGCCACATGGTTGAAGAGGCTGCAAAGCAAGGGTAAAGCGGGTCAAACCATCACGGAGACCCCCATGTCCATCGACACGGATACCGCCCGCCGCGTGGCCAAACTGGCCCGCATCAAGGTCGAAGAGGCTGATCTGCCTGAATTGGCCAATGAATTCAGCGCGATCCTTGGCTTTATTGAACAGCTGAATGAGGTCGATGTCGACGGTGTTGAGCCGATGACGTCGGTGACCCCACAGCGGCTAAAGCGGCGTGAGGATGTCGTGACTGATGGCGACCAGCCCGACGCGGTTCTGAAAAACGCGCCCGATGCCCGTGAAGGGTTCTTTGCTGTGCCGAAGGTGGTTGAATAATGTCTGACCTGTCCAAGATGAAAATCGCCGAGGCGCGGGATGCGCTGAAGGCGGGTGATGTAACTTCCGTCGAATTGACCGAGGCCTGTCTGGCCGAGATCGAGGCCGCAGACGCGCTGGGCGCCTTCGTGCACAAGACGCCCGAGATCGCATTGGAGCAGGCGAAAGCCGCCGATGCGCGCAAGGACGGCGGCGATCTGAACGGTATCCCGTTGGGCATCAAGGATTTGTTCTGTACGAAGGGCGTCGCGTCTCAAGCGGCGTCCGGCATCCTTGAAGGGTTCAAGCCGGAATACGAATCCACGGTGACCACGCAACTGTTCAACGACGGCGCGGTGATGTTGGGCAAGCTCAACATGGACGAATTCGCCATGGGCTCCTCGAACGAGACATCCGTCTATGGCAACGCGGTGAACCCGTGGAAAGCCGGCGATGCGGAACTGACACCGGGCGGGTCTTCCGGTGGCTCGGCCTCCGCTGTGGCGGCTGACCTTTGCCTTGGCGCGACGGGCACTGATACCGGCGGGTCCATCCGTCAGCCTGCCGCCTTCACGGGCATCACGGGCATCAAGCCGACCTATGGCCGCGTCAGCCGTTGGGGCATCGTGGCCTTTGCGTCCTCCCTCGATCAGGCCGGACCGATGACCAAGGATGTGCGCGACGCGGCGATCATGCTTAAGGCGATGTCAGGCCATGACCCCAAGGACAGCACCAGCGCCGATCTGGCCGTGCCGGATTTTGAGGCCGCGCTGACCGGCGACATTCGTGGCAAGACCATTGGTATTCCGAAAGAATACCGGATGGAGGGGATGCCTGCCGAGATCGAAAAGCTTTGGGAAGACGGCACAGCGATGCTGAAAGACGCAGGAGCCAAGATCGTCGATATCAGCCTGCCGCACACCAAATACGCACTGCCCGCGTACTACGTGATTGCGCCGGCCGAGGCGTCTTCGAACCTTGCCCGCTATGACGGGGTCCGCTTCGGTCATCGTGCGAAACTGGATGCAGGCGACGGCATCACCGAGATGTACGAAAAGACCCGCGCGGAAGGTTTCGGTAACGAAGTGAAACGCCGCGTGATGATCGGCACTTACGTGCTGTCCGCGGGTTTCTACGACGCCTACTACAACCGTGCCCGCAAGGTGCGCGCGCTCATCAAGAAGGACTTCGAGGACGTGTTCGCGCAAGGGGTCGATGCGATCCTGACGCCCGCGACCCCCTCATCTGCCTTTGAATTGGGCAAAAAGTTCGATGATCCGGTGCAGATGTACCTCAACGATGTGTTCACCGTGACCACGAACCTTGCCGGATTGCCGGGCATCGCGGTGCCTGCTGGGTTGGACAAAGCGGGGCTGCCGTTGGGCTTGCAGTTGATCGGCCGTCCTTGGGAAGAGGGCGATCTGCTGAATACTGCCTACGCCTTGGAGCAGGCCGTGCAATTTGTAGCAAAACCGAACCGTTGGTGGTAAACCGCCACAAATGTTCAGCAACGATAGGCAGTGTAAGCCCGTGAAAAAGACCGTGACGATTGGTGTTTGCCTTCTGGCATTGGCCGCTTGCGCACCCCAGGTGCCAAACAGTGGTCAGGGCGTGGGCTTCAATGACTATGCCGAGTACGAGCTTGAACGCGCCCGCCGCGAAGCGCAGTTGCGCGGCGAGACGGGTTTCGTTGCCTCGACAGGGCCGGAAAACCTCGCGCAACGCTCCGGCGAAGGGGCCATCACGACCGAGGAATTGGCCGCCGTCGGGATCAACTCCGGTACGACTGCGCCTGCAGCAACGCCAGCCGCGCCCGCGGCACTTGGTTCCAACCCCGATATCTCGGATGAGCAGAGCTTTTCTGCCGTCAGCAGCCGTGAAAGCATTGAAAGCGATGCGGAACGCCGCGCACGTCAGGCCGCGGCCTATCAGCTGATGGAAGTGACGGATCTGCCTGATCGCAACGGCAACCTTGGCCCGAATATCGTACAATACGCGTTGCAGGCGCCCAACGATCTGGGTGAGCCGGTGTTTGACCGTTCCGGTTTCAACGCGCAGTCTCGGTTTGAACGGAATTGTGCAAAGTACCGCACGCCTGATGACGCGCAGCGCGATTTCATCAGCCGTGGTGGGCCACAGCGGGACCGTCTTGGTCTTGACCCTGATGGCGACGGATTTGCCTGCGGCTGGGACCCTCAGGCCTTCCGTTCTATCGCTAGCAGCAACTGATTGGTGGGCGTTTCGCCCAACTTTGGCGAACGCCGTGACGGGGCTGTCCCCGATCTTGTCGTGATCCACTACACCGCCATGGCCGACTGGACCAAGGCGCGGGACTGGCTGTGCAACCCTGAAGCTGAGGTTTCTGCTCACTACATCATTTCCCCCGCAGGGGAGATCGTCGCACTGGTCGACGAAGACAAACGCGCATGGCATGCGGGGGCGGGCGCGTGGGGCGATGTCACGGACGTAAACTCAAGGTCCATCGGAATTGAGTTGTCAAACGATGGGGCTTCGCCATTTTCGGCCCCTTTGATGGATGCGCTTGAGTCGCTTTTGCGCGGGATCATCACCCGTTGGTCCATTCCGCCGGAGCGGGTGATCGGGCATTCCGATCTGGCACCGGGACGAAAGATTGATCCCGGCCCCCGATTCGATTGGGCGCGCCTGTCCCGCAGCGGTTTAGCGGTGTCCTCATCGCCCACATGTGAGCGCTCTTCGGACGAAGAGGGGCCGGAAGGGACCGATGAGGCGGCCTTCGTGCAAGCCATGCGGCGCATTGGGTATACGGCAAATGCGCCCCTCGAAACGCTGCTTTCATCGTTCAGATTGCGGCACAGGCAAGGGCATGCGGGGCCGCTGGATGCGGCAGACCTCGCCGTCGCCCGTGACTTGGCCGTGCGCTTTCCTGTTGCGCCGACCGTCCTGACCTCTTAGCCAGATGCAGCGCGGAGGGTCGGATGGCCGAGGCGGGGCTTGCCCCGTCTAGGAAAGTCCGGACTCCATCAAGGCACGGTGCCGGGTAACGCCCGGGCAGGGCAACCTGACGGAAAGCGCCACAGAGAACAGACCGCCCTGTCGCACCAAAGGTGCGCCAATGGAAGACTGCGCAGGGTAAGGGTGAAACGGTGGGGTAAGGGCCCACCGCGGGACTGGAGACAGGACCGGCATGGCAAGCCCCACCGGGAGCAATGCCAAATAGGAACCGCGCGGGGCTTGCCCCGGGATCGCCTTGATCCAAGCAGGTTCGGGTTGGCAGCTAGAGGGCGTTTGGCAACAGACGCCCGAGATGAATGGTCATCGATCTGCGCAAGCAGTGAACAAAATCCGGCTTATAGATCCTCCGCGCACTTCTGGACGAAGGTCCAGAAGTGCGGGTGCGCAGGGTCTCTTTGCGCAGCAAAGTGATAGCGCACTCGGTTCATGATGGGGGCAAACTTGCTTGCTTCGACGCGGCGAAACTGCCGGTGGCGAGGCATGTTACGCTTGCCGAATGTGCCGCCATTCATATGAGAAAGGGCGCAAGGATTGCCTTCCAGACAAGGCGAAAGCTCGCCCGTGAACAAAGGCCGTCCGACGGTACAATTTCCGCAACCTGAACGCCTTCCTCCGCGTTGTTGGATCATGTATTCCCAAGTCAAAGGAGCCCGCTTATGACCTACACCCCCGCCGCCGACCGTTACGAGACAATGACCTACCGTCGATGTGGCCGGTCTGGTCTGAAACTGCCCGCAATCTCCCTCGGCCTTTGGCACAACTTCGGCGGCGACACACCCCACGACCTGAAACGCGATATGTGCCGTACCGCGTTCGACAATGGCATCACGCACTTTGATCTGGCCAACAACTATGGCCCACCTGCGGGCAGTGCCGAAGAGGCCTTCGGAGAGATCCTGCGCACAGATTTCGCCGGTTATCGCGATGAGCTGATCATCTCGTCAAAGGCAGGCTATCGTATGTGGCCAGGCCCCTACGGTGAAATGGGCAGCCGCAAATACCTGATTTCCAGCTGCGACCAGTCCCTGAAGCGCATGGGTGTCGACTATGTTGATATTTTCTATTCCCACCGGTTTGATCCCGAAACGCCGCTTGAGGAAACCATGGGCGCGCTGGATCACATCGTCCGGTCTGGCCGTGCGCTATACGTTGGCATCTCGTCCTACAACTCGGAACGAACCCGTCAGGC
>JAHDFG010000157.1 GCA_020628265.1 Pseudooctadecabacter sp.
CGACCAAAGGACGCAAATCCTCGGCCCCTTGTGCATTCGTCCGCGCCGAAAGGCCCAGCAGGACCCGATCATCGGTGCATAGGATATCCCCGCCATCCACAAACCCGTCGGTCTTCAGATCGACTACATCTGCCATATGCTTCACCAAGGCTGGGCGCAGCGCGGCTGCTTCTCCCAGACGGCTCGCAGCGCCCGGGCGCAAGACGATCGCGACCCCGTTCAACACCAAGGCAGGGTCTTCGATAAAGACGCTGTCGGGAAATGCCTCATCCGCCTCAAGCACCGCAACCTCACAACCCGCGTGGCGCAGGGCGCTCACGTAGGCTGCGTGTTCTGCTGCAAATATCAGCGGGTCCGGATCCCCCTGATCCGTTGCCCGCAGCCCGTCGGTTACAGATCGGGCGGGCGTGCGGCACAGGGCGTGGGTGAATTCAAAGGAACGATGGGTCATGACCGCAGCTTACGCGCCTGCAGACGAACGTCCATCCTTCTTCTGACCTGAAAACTCCCGCCGGAGGCACAAAATCAAAAAAGCCGCGCCCCGATAGGGGCGCGACCTTTGGATCACATTTGCCTGAAAGGGATCAGGCAGCTTTGGCAAGGTTGCGCAGCACGTAGTGCAAAACGCCGCCGTGTTCGATGTATTCGATCTCGATCGCGGTATCGATCCGGCACTTGAGCATGATGTTCTTCACGCTGCCGTCAGCCATGGTGATGGCACAGGGCACTTCTTGAAGCGGCTGCACCGTGTCGAGGCCGGAGATGGAGACCGTTTCATCGCCCGTCAGACCGAGGGACTTGCGCGTGTCGCCGTTCGTAAACTCAAACGGGATGACGCCCATGCCAACGAGGTTGGAGCGGTGGATACGCTCAAAGCTTTCAGCGATGACAGCTTTGACGCCCAGCAGGTTGGTGCCTTTGGCCGCCCAGTCACGCGACGAGCCCGCGCCGTACTGTTCACCACCGAAGATCACCGTTGGGGTGCCTGCATCCTGATACGCCATTGCGGCCTCAAAGATGGAGGTCTGGTTGCCATCGGGGCCCTTGGTGTAGCCGCCCTCGACGCCGTCCAGCATCTCGTTCTTGATGCGGATGTTGGCGAAGGTGCCGCGCATCATGACTTCGTGGTTGCCGCGGCGGGAGCCATAGGAGTTGAACTCACGCACAGGCACCTGACGGTCGACCAGATACTGACCGGCGGGTGTCGTTTCCTTGAACGCACCAGCAGGCGAGATGTGGTCGGTGGTGATCATGTCACCCAGCAGGGCCAGAACGCGGGCGCCTTCGATGTTGCTGATCACGCCAGGCTCATCAGACATGCCTTGGAAGTAGGGCGGGTTCTGGATGTAGGTGGACGTGGCCGGCCAGTCGTAGGTTTCCTGATCCGGCGTCTGCACGCCCTGCCACTTCTCGTCGCCTTTGAAGACGTCTGCGTACTTCGTCTGGAAGGCTTCGCGGGTCACGGTCTGCTCGACCAGTTCCGCCACTTCCTGAGAGGTGGGCCAGATGTCTTTCAGGTAAACATCCTTGCCATCCGGCGTCTGGGCAATCGGGTCCGTGGCCAGATTGATGTCCATGGTGCCGGCCAGCGCGTAGGCCACGACCAGCGGCGGGGAGGCCAGATAGTTGGCGCGCACGTCAGGGGAGATGCGGCCTTCGAAGTTGCGGTTGCCGGACAGAACGGAAGTTGCCACCAGATCGCCCTCGGCGATGGCGTCGGACAGCTCTTTCTGGATCGGGCCGGAGTTGCCGATGCAGGTCGTGCAGCCGTAACCCACAAGGTTGAAGCCGATCTTGTCGAGGTCTTCTTGCAGGCCAGCGGCCTCAAGATAGGCGGACACCACCTGAGAGCCGGGGGCGAGGGATGTCTTGACCCAAGGCTTGCGATCCAGACCCAGTGCGGCTGCTTTGCGGGCCACGAGGCCAGCGCCGATCATCACGTAGGGGTTGGAGGTGTTGGTGCACGACGTGATCGAGGCGATCACGACCTTGCCGCTTTCCATGGTGTAGTCTTCGCCTGCGACGGCCACTTCCTTGCCCATGGGGCGCTTGAAGGTGTCTGCCATTTCCTTGGCGAAGGCGGATTTCGCATCGGTCAGGGCCACGTAGTCCTGCGGGCGCTTGGGGCCGGAGATGGCCGGCACGATGGTGCCCATGTCGAGGTGCAGCGTGTCGGTGTAGACCGGTGCGTAGTCAGCGCCGCGCCAGAAGCCGTTCTCCTTGGCATAGGCTTCGACCAGCGCGATGCGGTCTTCGTCACGGCCCGTGTTGCGCAGGTAGCGCAGCGTTTCGTTGTCAATCGGGAAGAAGCCGCAGGTCGCGCCATATTCCGGTGCCATGTTGGCGATGGTTGCACGGTCAGCCAGCGGCAGACGGTCAAGGCCTGCGCCGTAGAATTCCACGAACTTGCCGACAACGCCCTTTTCACGGAGCATTTCGACGACTTTCAGCACGAGGTCCGTGCCGGTGGTGCCTTCCATCATCTCGCCGGTCAGTTCAAAACCGACGACCTCGGGGATCAGCATGGAGATCGGCTGACCCAGCATCGCGGCCTCGGCCTCGATACCGCCCACGCCCCAGCCCAGAACGGCAGCGCCGTTGACCATGGTGGTGTGGCTGTCGGTGCCGACAAGTGTGTCAGGGTAGGCGACTTCCTCGCCATTTTGATCGGTGTCTGTCCAGACGGTCTGGGCCAGATATTCCAGGTTCACCTGGTGGCAGATGCCGGTGCCGGGAGGCACGACGCGGAAGTTGTTAAAGGCGGACTGGCCCCACTTCAGGAAGGTGTAGCGTTCCATGTTCCGCTCATACTCGCGGTCCACGTTCATCTGGAACGCGCGCGGGTTGCCGAATTCGTCGATCATCACGGAGTGGTCGATGACGAGGTCCACAGGCACCAGCGGATTGATTTTCGCGGCAGAGCCTTTCAGGGCCACGATGCCGTCGCGCATGGCGGCGAGGTCAACAACGGCGGGCACGCCGGTGAAGTCCTGCATCAGCACGCGGGCAGGGCGGTATGCGATTTCGCGGGGATTTTTGCCGCCCTTGGCGCCCCACTCGGCGAAGGCTTTGATGTCGTCCACGGAGACAGTCTTGCCGTCTTCAAAACGCAGCATGTTTTCCAGCACCACCTTAAGAGCGGCGGGCAGGTTGGAAAAGTCACCCAAGCCGGCCTCTTGCGCGGCGGGGATCGAGTAATAGGCGAGGGTTGCATCACCAACCGTGAGCGTCTTGCGCGTCTTGGCGGTGTCGTGTCCAACGGTAATTGGCATGGGAGACTCCTACGTCATGAGGATTGATTCTGGCTGCGGTATACAATCGCACACAATGCCTGCCAAGGCCTGATCCTGCTTAATTTGATGCGTTTGAGTGACGCAGGTCTTATGTCGGAGGCGGACCAAATTTCCGGAAATTTGGTGCGCCCCGCTCAAATGTAACAGGTGGCTCGCAAACGGTTGATTGGCGCAAGGCCGATTGCTGCGATAGTGAGGGCTGACATAACAGGAATCCCCATGCGCCGCACCCTTGCTCTTCTTGCATCATTGGTCACGTTCTCCACGCCCGCTGTGGCGGACGGACCCGTGGTTGTTGAACTCTACACCTCACAGGGCTGTTCCAGCTGCCCGCCAGCGGATGCCTTGTTGCACGATCTGGCCAAACGTTCGGACGTGATCCCATTGGCACTGCATGTGGATTACTGGGACTATATCGGCTGGGCCGACAGTTTCGCCAGCCCCGCGCACACCCAACGTCAGCAAAACTATGCCCGCGTCGCCGGGGCGGGTACGATTTATACGCCGCAGATGATCATCGGTGGGGAAGACCATGTTATCGGCACGAAACCGATGGAGGTTGCCGATGCCATTCAGGCGCAACGGGCGTCGATCACCGGTGTGCGGATTGATGTGCAGCGGTCCGGCAACCGTCTGCAGATCACAGGGCAAACCGCCCGCACACTAGATGCCGGAACGATCGTTCAAGTCGTCCGGTTCTCTCCGCAACAGACGGTCGATATCCGGCGGGGCGAGAATGCGGGCCGTCAGCTGACCTATTCCAATATCGTCACCGACTGGCGCACGGTCGGGGAGTGGACAGGGCGCGGCGCGCTTGATCTGTCTGCCAATGTGTCCGGCAACGCGCCTGTGGTGGTGATTGTGCAGGAAGCAGGACCCGGCGCCGTTCTGGCGACAGCCGTTCTGCGCTAGGGATCGCGGGCCAGCCCCGTTCCGATCATACTGTCCCGCGTCACAAGCCCTGCGAGTGCGTCTTCATCCAGATCTTCGGTTCCCGCTGGCCGCGCGGGGATCACAATATACCGCATATCGGCGGTGCTGTCGTGCACCCTGACTTGCACCTCATCCGGCAGATGTACCCCGAATTCAGACAGAACGCGGCGCGGCTCGCGTACGGTGCGGCTGCGATAGGCGCGGGATTTGTACCAATCGGGCGGAAGCCCCAACAGGTTGCGCGGGTAGCAGGAACAAAGGGTGCAAACGATCACGTTGTGGACCTTGGCCGTATTCTCAACCGCGATCAGGTGGAGCGGGCCGATGTCGAACCCCATTTCGCGACTGGCGGCTGACGCGTCCTGCATCAAACGCGCGTGAAAATCCGGATCGGTCCAGGCGCGGGCCACGACACGGGCGCCATTGGCCGGTGAGCGCGCATCCATGGTGTCGATTTGCTGCGCGACATCGGCGGCGGTCGTGATGCCCTTGTCGATCAGCAACTCCCGCACGGCGATTTCCATGGTCTGCCAATAGCTGAGCGGGGTGTCGTCATCGGCGCGGTAGGGGTGGCCCGAGGGGCTAAGGTGATCGTGATGGTCGTGGGGCATCAGTCGGCGGGCTCCAGCCAGTGTTCGTAGATTTCGGCGTCCAGCGTGTCGTCGGGGTTTTCTGCGTCGCTGCCCCAGACCTCGGCCATGGTAAAGCGGACGCGGTGCAGCGGCAAAGCAGGTGCCTTCAGGCCGTAGGCCAGATCCTCCGGGTTCGGGAATGCGCCAAGACTGCGTTCAATGGTCCCGCATTTGCCCCGAAGGTAGAAGGGGGTGCGCACATGCCCGGGCGGCATCATTTGTTTGACACGGACCTTTTGCACTACGGGGCCTCGGTGGCATCACCGTAGGTTGCGCCGCGTTTGCTCACTTCGTCCATCTTGGCGGCGAGT
>JAHDFG010000158.1 GCA_020628265.1 Pseudooctadecabacter sp.
GCGCGGTTTCTGGCCGTGCACGGCCCCAGCAAGGGCGCGAAGGTCGCTGAATGGGCGGAGGTGCCGCAGGCCACGCGGATCATGCGGGATGATCATTACGGTTGGTTCGAAAAGGTCGCTACGGGCGTGTATCAGCTTAGCGCCGCCGGAAAGACCGGCCTTGCCGATTGGGCTGACGTTTGACGCCTAGAAAGGCGTGATCGTCCAGCCCTCGGCCTCAAGCAGGGCCAGCACGCCCGTGTCTTTGATCAGATGGGCCGCGCCAAAGGCCGCGACGACGTGGTCGTTGGACGCCGTGGCGTCATTGATCACAGGGATCCAGCCCGCGTTGCGATCCACGAGCAGGGCCTGTTCCAGTTCCGCCAGTTGGGCGTCGAACGTGGCATCGTCCATGTCGGGGATCAGGTCGCGGGTGAACTGGGTGATGTGCCAGACTTGGGCCGTGGTTTCCGCAAAATAAAGGTCCTTGAGGGCGACGGTGATGGCCTCATGTGTGGGCACGTCGATCAGGGACATCTCAAGCGCTGCGATCTGTTCTTCGAAGGTGCCGCCCGACAGAAGCGAGAACATGGATTGCCACGGTTCAAGTGAGGCCACGGGGACGCCCCGCGTCAGCGCCTCTTCCATCAGCAACCCGTCCAGCCCCGTTTGTGCACTGGCAAGGGCCGCCATGGCGCAGGGCGGCACCGACAGGGTCATCGTCAGGAACCACGGTTGCATTTTAGCGGCCATGAAACTGGGCACGTTCCGGTCGGCGGCGGCTTGCGCAATGGCATCCCAAACATTCGCGTCCAGCCGTTCGGGCAGGGTGGGGCCATCAGTGATCACCATGATCGCGGGGTCTGATGCCATGTAAGACTGCATGGCGGCCTGGTCTTCGGAGGTGGCCTCGACCAACAACAGATCCGCCGTGTCCCAGACGGACGCTGCGCGATCCACCAGCGTTGAGTGCCGCGGGTCGGGCAGGTGCATCGTGCCGATCAGGGTCAGGCGTTTGCCGTCGCGGGTGGCCTCCCACATCAGGCCGGAGCCGTAGGGGGTTGCCGCGCCCATTTGTGCAAGCTCGGCACGGTCGCTGTCGGACATCTGATCCAGAAAAGAGGGGCCGCCACATTGGGCCGCAGCGGCAACAGGGCCCAGCAGGGCCGCGATAAACAAAAACAGGCGGATCACTGGGGGCTCCTACGTGGCTGATCCGCTAAAGATGGGTCAGAGCGTGGCACAGGTAAAGAGCCCTTTGCGGAACTGGTCCTGTCAAAAAGAGGGCGGCCAGCCCGACCTTTTCAGGTAGGCTGGCCTTGGGGCAGGGTGCTGCCCCCTGCGATTTTGTGACCCATCCGGACCAAAGCGGCACCGATCGTGTGCCGCATTCTGGTCAGTGTGCTTATCCGCGTCGGCATGTCGACATTCGGGCCCAGTTCGGGCTCTGCAGCGATGTCGCCCAAGGTGACCAGACCGGCATTCAATGCGGCGGGATGGGCGTGGACGGAGAGGTCGAGCCGCGCAGGTTGGCTGCGTTTGATGATGGTGCGCACGCCGACGGGCTTGGGATGGACGTCGTGGGGTTGATGGGGCGGGACGTAGAAAAGATTTTGCATGTGGCTGATCCTGTAGAAGGGCCGAAAACGAAGGGCTCCACACCTGCAGTGCGGGACCGTGATGACGTTTGAGGGAAATTGGCGCGCGACAACGCGAAACGAGCGGCGGGGCTGCATCAGCAGGCTCGGGCAAAAAGTCCTTTCGTCATGTCGCGTCTCCTTCTTAGGTGGGGGTGTGGTAGGCGGCCTTTGTGCTTCAAATCAACAATTATTTTGCAACATTTTTGCAAAAGACGGAAAGTTGCGGCGGAGCGTGCGATGCTTGCCGGAAGCTGCGTCAGGTTCGGGTTTCGGGACATTTCTGAGGGCATCTGCCGCGCGCTACCCCTCGGCCGTGGCGGTGGTGTAACCGCCTTTTAACTTCGGGATGTCATGTGGCGGGGATCACTTCACCTGGCAGGCCCATGTACCGAATCTTTGATTGTATTGCTTATGAACACCACTACGGCCTTTTGTCGTTGGCGGTGGTCAGCTGCGTGATCGGTGCCTTGCTGACGGTGCTGCAGACCCGCCGCATGTTGAAGGCGCATCCCCGTCAAAGGGCATTGCAGATCGCCTTGGTCAGCATCATCGGCGGGGCGACCATTTGGTCCACGCATTTTCTGGCCATGCTGGCCTATGATCCGGGCGTGCCC
The DNA here is from genome assembly GCA_020628265.1 of Pseudooctadecabacter sp. Lineage (GTDB taxonomy): Bacteria > Pseudomonadota > Alphaproteobacteria > Rhodobacterales > Rhodobacteraceae > Octadecabacter. The sequence continues at coordinate 2,234 of JAHDFG010000158.1, forward strand.
CATGCCTATGAACCCGTGGTCACGGCGCTGTCGCTTGCGGTGGCGGTTGCCGGTTTTGCCATCACCAATGCGGTCGCGGTTTTTGCACGTGGTCCGGCGCGGTTGGTTGGCGGCGGATTGCTGTTTGGTGTGACTGTTTCGACCATGCATTACATGGGGATGTCCGCCTATCAGATCCCCGGTCAGATGATCTGGGACCCTGTTCGCGTGATTGCGTCTCTTGCGGCGGGGGCTGCTCTTGGTGTTGCGGCCTATCACCGGATGTTCTTTCCTGTCACGCGGATTTGCTGGTTGGGTGGCGTTATCCTGATGATAATGGCGATCTGCGCGATGCATTTTACCGGTATGTCGGCCTTCTATATTCAACTGGACGGAACCGTGCAGGTGCCAGCAGCGATGGTGTCGGATGAATGGTTCGGGATTACAGTGGTCGTTGTTACGGGTCTTTTGTACCTGATCGGCTTCTTCTCTTTTCAGATGGAGGTTGAGAGTACGGGGCAGCTGCGGTTCGTGTCGCTCCATGACCCGCTGACGAAACTGCCGAACCGCATGCAGTTGATGCAGAAACTGGACGAGATGGACCGCATGCTGGAACGGGACGGCACATCCCGTCTGGCGGTGCTGATGCTGGATCTGGACGGGTTCAAACACATCAACGAGATTTATGGCAGACAAGCGGGCGATCTCGTCCTGACGGAGGTGGCGCGCAGGCTTGAAAGCACGCTGGGGCCCGAGGAGTGGGTGGCGCGTTCGGGCAGTGACGAGTTTGTCGTCCTCAAGACCGACTTCAGGCGGGTGGAACAGATCCACGCCCTGTCCGAGCGGGTGATGGCCAATGTGGTGGCTCCGGTCGTCGCGGAGGCCTTTGAAGTCACGCTTCAGGTGTCCATCGGGCTGGCGACAACAATCAACGAGGCGCGGGATGCCGAAGGCCTTATGCGCAAAGCCGATGTCGCGTTGCATCACGCCAAGCAGCGCAAGGACACGGTGACCTTGCAATACAGCGACGCGCTGGAGGAGCAGGACCGCAGCCGCCTTGAAATGATTGAGGATATGCGCCGCGCTCTGACGAACGACGAATTTGCATTGGTGTATCAACGGCAGAACACCATCGAAACAGAGGCGTTGGTCGGGTTTGAGGCATTGATCCGCTGGCATCACCCGACCAAGGGGATGATCCCGCCCGGACAGTTTATTCCGCTGGCCGAGGAGACAGGCCAGATCCGCGAGATCGGTCTGTGGGTCCTGCGAACTGCCTGTGCCGAGGCTGCGTCGTGGCACCAACCCCACAGTATCGCGATCAACGTCGCCCCGCAGCAATTGCTGCAGACCCGCTTTGTGGATCAGGTGGCGTTCATCCTTGACGAGACCGAGTTGGAACCGTCGCGGTTGGAGTTGGAGATCACGGAAGCCACCATGATCGACGACATGAGTTTCGCACTGGCCGCCATGACCCGTCTGAAGGACATGGGGGTGCGGATTGCGATGGACGATTTCGGGACCGGCTATTCGTCCCTGTCCACGCTTCAGGCCTTTCCGTTCGACAAGATCAAGATCGACCGCAGCTTCATCACGGACGTGCATGAGAACCCCCAGCGGGCCGCGATCGTCCGGTCCACCCTTTTGCTGGGGCAGGCCCTGAACATTCCCGTGCTCGCTGAAGGGGTGGAAGTGGGCCCCGAGTTGGAGTTTCTGAAAGCCGAGAACTGCGGCCTTGTGCAGGGGTATTTCTTCGGGAAACCTCTGACCTTGGAAGAGATGCGTACTGTGCTGGCCGAACAGGAGGCCGCGGCCAAAGCGGGGTAGGCACCTCAGGCCCTTGTCCAACGCATGACGGTTCATTTCACAGTGGCGGACTTGTGCATTTTTTCTTGAAGCCGACTGTTGACTCGTTTTCCTGTGACCCCTAACTATCCGCCATTAGCACTCGCCACCGGTGAGTGATAACGGCCCTGCCGGATCAACATATCGCGGCAGGGTGGGAGAGAAAAACAAAGCTAAGGAGCTACTGACATGGCTTTTACCCCGCTTCATGACCGCGTGCTGGTTCGCCGCGTAGAGAGCGAAGAAAAGACCGCTGGCGGCCTGATCATTCCTGACACCGCGAAAGAAAAGCCGTCTGAAGGCGAAGTCGTTGCATGTGGCGAAGGTGCCCGCAAGGACAACGGCGAGCTGATCCCGATGGCCGTCAAGGCCGGTGACAAAATCCTGTTCGGCAAGTGGTCCGGCACGGAAGTCACCATCGACGGCGAAGAGCTGCTGATCATGAAAGAAAGCGACATCATGGGCACGCTCTAAGCGTCCCTTTGTCTGCAAACTGAAATTCAAGGAGAGAGAATATGGCTGCTAAGGACGTCAAATTCGATACCGATGCCCGCAATCGGATGCTCAAGGGTGTGAACACCCTCGCAGATGCGGTGAAAGTGACCCTCGGCCCCAAAGGCCGCAACGTGGTTCTGGAAAAGTCTTTCGGCGCACCGCGCATCACGAAAGACGGTGTATCTGTCGCCAAAGAGATCGAGCTGGAAGACAAGTTCGAGAACATGGGCGCACAGATGGTGAAGGAAGTTGCTTCCCGCACCAACGACGAAGCCGGTGACGGTACAACGACCGCAACCGTGCTGGCGCAAGCCATCGTCAAGGAAGGCATGAAAGCTGTTGCCGCTGGCATGAACCCAATGGACCTCAAGCGCGGCATCGACCTCGCCACCTCCAAAGTGGTCGAAGCCATCGTTGCTGCTGCTCGTCCCGTCAAGGACAGCGAAGAAGTGGCCAAAGTTGGTACGATCTCTGCCAACGGCGAAGCTGAAATCGGCGGCCAGATCGCGGACGCCATGCAGCGCGTGGGCAACGACGGTGTGATCACCGTTGAAGAGAACAAAGGCCTGGAAACAGAAACCGACGTCGTCGAAGGCATGCAGTTCGACCGCG
>JAHDFG010000159.1 GCA_020628265.1 Pseudooctadecabacter sp.
AGAGCGTCACCACCAGTCCGTGGCGCAGGGCCTAGAGGCCAATGCAGCCGACAAGGACCTGTTGATCCGCAATCGTATCAAGGCCCACTCAGGCAAATCTCGCATCACCAGCGTCAGCTACAAGACACATACCAGTGGTATCAAATACCGCCGCATCCTGTTGCCAGTCTGGATCCTGCACTACCGCTACGGCGATAAACCGATGAAGGTCGTGACCTGCGGGCTGCATGGTCGCACCTTTGGCGAACGCCCCTTTTCGACCGCGAAACTCTTGGGCTACGCGGCTGGGCTTGCAACAGTCGCGGTGATCACCGGTTTCGTCTGGGGTATGGTTGGCCTGCTTTAGGATGCAGCCTCGCGGTTTGGCGGGATGGAATAAGTCAGGGACGCGCGTGCAACGGGGCGGTCTGTTTCGCCCTCAACATACATCCGCCCTTCGCAGACCGCCAAAGCACGGCCCAGCTTCAGCAGCTCCATCCGGCACAGCAGCCGTCCCGGTGCTGGCTTGCGCATGAAGTCGATGGAACAATTGGTCGTCACGGCAAGGCCCACAGGACCCAGCACACTCAAAATGCAAAAATACGCGCAGACATCCGCCAAACCGAACATCGTCGGCCCCGAAACAGTCCCGCCCGGGCGCAGGTGACGCTCATCAGCATTGAGTGCCATCGTCACGAACGGCGGCTCCACCTCGACAAATTCGAACATACCCACCACCTGCGGAAAGTCCCGTTCCAGAAACGCCTGCAAAGCAGCCTGATCCATCGCTCTTTTCATAGTATTCTCCTGATCCCGCACCTAAGGTGATACCAGCACAGCCGAAGGACAAGACATGACGCTACTGACCCGTCACGATGCCGATCACATCGCCCACCTTGAACTCAACTCACCGCAGAACCTCAACGCGTTGTCAGACGGGATGCTTGCGGCGCTGCAGTCTGAACTTGATGCCTTGAAAAGCGATACATCAATCCGTGCGGTTATCCTATCTGGTGCTGGCAAAGCGTTCTGCGCGGGCCACGACCTCAAGGAAATGCAGACCGCGCGCCAAGCCCCCGACGGAGGGGTTTCTGCATGGGGCGATCTATTCGAGCGCTGTGCAACAATGATGCAAAGCATTCAGGCCCTCCCCCAGCCTGTGATCGCGCAGGTGCACGGCATAGCCACCGCCGCAGGCTGCCAATTGGTCGCCACCTGCGACATGGCCATCGCGGCCGACAGCACACGTTTCGGCGTCAATGGCGTGAACATCGGCCTCTTCTGCTCCACCCCCATGGTCGCTCTCACCCGCAATGTCAGCCGCAAACAGGCGTTCGAGATGCTGACAACGGGCCGCTTCCTTTCAGCGGCGGAAGCCGCAGACGCTGGCCTCATCAACCGTGCGGTACCCGAGGCGGACCTTGCAAACGAAACCCGTGCCTTGGCCCGCACAATCGCGGAAAAACTGCCACTGGCCGTCAAGACGGGCAAGCAGGCCTTCTATGAACAAGCCCAGATGACCACGGCCGAGGCTTACGCGTATACCGGCAAGATCATGGTCGAAAACATGGCCGCCGCACAAACCAACGAAGGCATCTCAGCCTTCTTGGAAAAACGCCCGCCCAATTGGGACTGATCGACCGCCCGATCATCGCAAACGCAGGCAGTTGCAGCGCCCAAGCCTCGCTTCTTTGATGCAAAAATACCTAAAACGCGCCGAAGGCGCGCCTGTCGGATTTGCGAAGCAAATTCGAAACTAAAGCCCGTAAATGCCGCCAAACTTCGCTTCGAGATAGCTCAGCAACGGTGCCTCCGACGGTGCCGTGCCGCACGCCCGCTCAATCACCTCTCGCGGCGCGTAAAGGCCGCCATGCTGTTGGACGTTCTCCCGCAACCAGGTCGTGGCCTGAGAGGTATCGCCCTTCGACAAAGTAGCATCCAGGTCAGGCAAAGCGGCCCGCATCGCCTCATGCAGGCAACCGGCATAGACATTGCCAAGGGAGTAGGTCGGGAAATAGCCGAACAAACCCACCGACCAGTGCACATCCTGCAGCACACCATTGCTGGCCTTGTCCACGGCGTATCCGAAATCAGCCTCGAACCGTTCGTTCCACGCCGCTTCCAGATCGTCCACTTCGATATCCCGCGCGATCAGCGCGCGTTCCAGATCGAAGCGCAACAGCACATGGAGGTTATACTGCACTTCGTCGGCTTCCGTGCGGATGAACCCGTTCTCCACGCGGTTCACGACCGCGTAGAAGGCCTCCTCGTCGGCCACACCGAAATCACCAAAAGCATCCCGCATCTGTCCATAAAGCCAGCCTGTAAAGGCGCGGCTGCGGCCAATCTGGTTCTCGTAAATGCGGCTTTGGCTTTCATGCACCCCCATGGACACGCCCGACCCCAGCGGCGTCAACAGATAGCGCCGGTCGATCCCCTGCTCATAGGCCGCGTGACCCACCTCATGGATGGTGGAATAGATGCAATTGAACGGATCGTCCTCGCTGGTCCGCGTCGTGATCCGCACGTCCAGCCCCGATCCGCTTGAGAACGGATGCACGGCCTTGTCGACGCGGCCCATCGCCATGTCATAGCCGAAGGTTTTGGCGATCATCCTGCTCAGCTTCATCTGAGCGCCTTCGTCAAACGTCCCCGTCAGCCCCGCTGGCGCCGGCTGCGCCAAAACGGCCTCCCGCAATGCGACCAGACGCGGTCGCAAGGCGTCAAACATCGCCGACAGCTCGGCCGCCGTGGCCCCGGGTTCATAATCATCGAGCATCGCGTCATAGACATCACCGCCCGCCGACAACGCGGCCCCCTCTTCGCGCTTCAGCGCCACTACCTCGCGCAAGACCGGCGCGAACGCGGCAAAGTCATCCTCGGCCCGCGCGGCAGCCCAAGCCCCCTGCGCTTCCGACGTCACGCGGGCAATCTCTGCGGCCAACTTGGCAGGTACCTTGCTGGCCCGATCATAAGACCGGCGGATCTGGCGAACCTGTGCCACCTCAACCTCGCCACTCGTCTCAACCTCTGCCAGCCAGTCTGCAATGCGCGGATCCGTGCGACGAGCATGCAGCACGCCCTCCATCGCGGCCATTTCCTCACCGCGCTGAGGGGCCGCATCGCGCGGCATCATCGTCTCCTGATCCCAGCCAAGTCGCCCTGCCACCTGCGCCAAGGCTTCGGTTTCGCGCTGGAATGCCATCAGATCGTCATAGGCCGCCATGTCTTATCCTCTCACGCTTTGTGCCAGCGGATACCGCGCCAGATAGCGCCCGCGAATAATAGCGACCCACAACAGGACCGCCGTGAATTGATGGACGATCGCAATCTGCCATGGCGCGGAATAGAGCACGGTCAAGATCCCGATGACCATCTGCAGCGCCATCAGCGCCATAACCACATTGAAGCCGAACTTCGTCTGTGCGTTCGCAGATGTGCGCGCCCTGCGCCTGACGACAATCGCAAAGATGAACAGCAGATAGCCGGACATCCGGTGCACGAATTGTACCAGCCCCGCGTCTTCAAAGAAGTTGCGCCACCAAGGTGTCAACTGGAACGGATCGGGCGGGAAGAACGAGGCGCCGGTGCCCGATGTCATCAGCGGCCAGTTCGGGAAGTTCCGCCCCGCATCAATGCCCGCCACCAAGGCCCCCAACAGGATCTGCAAGAACGCGAAATGCATCAGTCCCGTGGACATAGAGAAAAGCTTCGGTTCCCCCGCCCGCCGACTTTGCATCAAATCGGCCTCGGTCCGGCTTAGCAGGAAAACGTACCACGCGATAAACCCGAGGATCACAAAGGCCAGCCCCAGGTGTGTCGCCAACCGGTAGGACGCCACATCCAGCATGCCCTCGCCTTGTGTCACGCCCGACGACACCATCCACCAACCTATAGCCCCCTGCAGGCCGCCAAGTGCCCCCAACAGCACCAACCGTCCCGTCCAGCCCACAGGGATTTGCCGCCGCACGAAGAAATACCCGAACCCCAAGGCCCAAACGAGGCCGATGACACGGCCCAATTGCCGGTGTCCCCATTCCCACCAGTAAATGACCTTGAACTCGGCCATGGTCATGCCGGCGTTCTGAAGCTGGTATTCGTCGATCTGTTTGTAGGCCTCGAACTCTGCCTCCCAATCGGCAGCATTCAACGGTGGAACGGCCCCCGAGATCGGCGCCCACTCCGTGATCGACAGGCCGGAATCTGTGAGCCGTGTGAGCCCGCCCACGGTAATCATCACCACCACCAACGCAAACAGCGCCATCAGCCATACACGGATTGCGCCGCGCGCGCCGCGCCCCTTGGCATCAATTCCGCCCGGAGCCGCGACCGGCTTTTGCGTTTCGGTGACCTCTTCGAAAATACTGCGTGGCTTATCCGCCATCTCAAACCTCGATCTTGTTTGGATCGCAAACTATGCCGCCCCCTCACACAGAGCAACCCATCTGACCAAAGCGCCGCACCCCGCTTCTTTGGCTTTTAAATATCCCCGCCGGAGGCCCAAAATTTTCTGTGAAAATTTTGCACCCGCTTCCGCAGGGACAAACGCATCAGCGTTTGCGCACCAGTTGCCGCAGCGCCCCGTGCAGCATCTGCACATCCGCCCGCGTCATGGGCATCCGGCTCCACAGGTTGCGGAGGTTCAACTTCATACTGTCGGCCTTGTGCTCGGGAAAAAAGAACCCGGCTTCCTCAAGCCGCTCTTCGTAGTGCTTGGACAATGCCTCGACCTCGCGCTGGTCGGCCACTTCCGTCCGTTGCCCCTGCAACACCACATCCTCGACGGCCTCTCGCGCGCGCCGCCACTCGTAACCCACCAACAAGACGCATTGGGCAAGGTTCAACGACGGAAAATCAGGATTTACCGGCACTGTGATAATGGCATTGGCATGGGCGATATCCGCGTTTTCCATGCCTGCGCGTTCCGGCCCGAACATCACCGCCACCTTTTCACCCGCCGCGATGCGGGCGGCTGCGTCTTTCATCGCGGCCTCGGGCGAGAACACGGGCTTGGTCAACTCTCGCGGGCGCGCCGTTGTCGCATAGACATAGGTCCGGTCTGCGATCCCGTCTGCTACGTCTTCCGCCAGCTCCGCTTCATCCAACAGCCGCCCCGCACCAGATGCCATGGCCACAGCAGACGGGTTCGGCCAGCCGTCGCGCGGGGCCAC
>JAHDFG010000004.1:0-26719 GCA_020628265.1 Pseudooctadecabacter sp.
AGACAGGCATGAAAACGGGCTTTCGTGGCACGTTCGTCATTTCCTGGTCGCAAACAGAACTGGACGGGTTCTGGTCGGCACCGCTTGAAAACTTGCGGGTCGGTACGGCGTGGTCATGGACGGGCGAAGCGGTTCGGGTAGACGGACCGGCGGATATTCTCCCCTTGGGCGATGCGGCAGGAGAGGCCGACATTCGCAAACGGGCGGCACTTTCTGTGCGCCGGCTGCTGAAAGCTGTAGAGATCAACACGACGCGGCTGGACCTTGTTGAGGTTGAGGGACCGGGCTTCGAGCAAAGCTTTACGGTCACAGACGGACGCGACACTTGGACGGTGACCCTGATCGAAGGGGCAACGCCTGCGGCAAGGCTGTGCATGTTTGTGGGCGAAATCCCCCCGCGCACGACCGACCTGTGGATTGTGAACCACACGGTCGAGCTGGAGGCCCGCGACCAGAACGAAGATGCCGCCGGCGGTGTGATCTGCTTCACGCCTGGCACGATGATCCGCACCGAAGAGGGCGCAATGCGGGTCGAGGACATTTCCGAAGGCACGAAAATCCAGACCAAAGACAACGGCTGTCAGGAAGTCTTGTGGACCGGTGCACGACGTGTGACCGGTGCGCGGCTTTATGCGATGCCGCATCTATGTCCCATCCGCTTGCGGGCGGGGTCGCTGGATGATGACGTGCCCGATGCGGGTCTGCTGGTCAGCCCTGATCACCGCGTGATGGTCAAGGGCGCACGGGCGCGGGCGCTGTTCAACACCGACGAGGTTCTGGTGGCAGCGCGGGATCTGGTGAACGACCAGTCGATCTACGTGGATCGCTCCATGCGGCAGGTTCACTACATTCATATGCTCTTGCCGAACCACGAGGTGGTTTTTGCCAATGGTGTTGAAACCGAAAGCTTCCATCCGGCCAGTGCGGGTCTGGAGAGCCTTGGCGACGAGGACCGAGCGCGCTTGCTGCGGCAGATGCCGGATGTGGAGGCGGATGTGAACGCCTACGGGGCCTATGCCCGACGGATTGTGTCATCGTCCGAGGCGGCGATCCTCAAGCACGACGTGGCCTGAAGACGACGTGATGACGACTGGGCGGCGCTGTTTGGCAAAGCCAAATGCGCCCCGCCCGCCGTCCCGTTCTAGCCTCCGGCGGGGATATTTTTAAGCCAAAGAAGCCATGCGTGTTGACTCGTGATGACGTGCCGCGTAAGGGAGCCGCTCATTGGTGTTGGTGGTCCCCGCAAGGGGGTGCCTGTCGGTCCGGCCAAATCCGGACAAAGGACAACGCCCTTCGAAAACCTGAACGAAGGAGATCAGCAGATGACAAAGAGAACTGCTGCCAAGTACAAGATCGATCGCCGCATGGGCGAAAACATTTGGGGCCGCCCCAAATCCCCCGTCAACCGTCGTGAATATGGCCCCGGCCAGCACGGTCAGCGCCGCAAGGGCAAGCTGTCCGACTTCGGCATCCAGCTGCGTGCCAAGCAGAAGCTGAAGGGCTACTACGGCGACCTGACGGAAAAGCAATTCCGCCGCATCTTTAAAGAAGCCGAACGTGTAAAGGGCGACACCGGTGAGAACCTCATCGGTCTGCTGGAGCGCCGTCTGGACGCAGTCGTGTACCGCGCCAAGTTCGTGCCGACCGTTTTCGCAGCACGTCAGTTCGTGAACCACGGCCACGTCCGTGTGAACGGCAAGAAGGTCAACATCCCGTCCTACCGCGTGAAGGAAGGCGACGTGATCGAGGTCCGTGACCGGTCCAAGCAGAACGTTGCTGTTCTGGAAGCTGTTGGCCTGGCCGAGCGTGACGTGCCTGACTACATTGAGGCCGATCATTCCAAGATGACCGCAACCTTCGTTCGCACTCCGGGTCTGGGCGATGTGCCTTATCCGGTGATGATGGAACCGAACCTCGTGATCGAATACTACGCTCAGAACTAATTTCCTGAGACACAGCATTCCAAAGGCCGCGCCCACGAGATCATCGGGGCGCGGCTTTTTTGTTTGGCCGCTGGCCTTGGTGGGCAGGGGCAATTAGAACGGGTCTGAACAAGGGGACGAGAGGCCGATGAGCGAGATCAAACCGCAGCCGGGCATTATGGATATTGCGCTGTACGTGGGCGGAAAATCCCACGTTGATGGTGTAGAAAACATTGTAAAACTGTCGTCCAACGAGAACCCGTTGGGCCCGTCGGAAGCCGCCAAAGAGGCGTTGGTGCGTGCGTCCCACAGCTTGCACCGGTATCCGTCGACGGATCATGCCAGCCTGCGCGAGGCCATTGGCGAGGTTTGGGGGCTGGATCCTGCACGGATCATCTGTGGCAACGGATCTGGCGAGTTGTTGATGATGATTGCGCAGGCCTATGCAGGGCCGGGAGACGAGGTGCTGTTCACCGAGCACGGCTTTGCCATGTACCCCATTTATGCCAATGCAAACGGGGCCACGCCGGTTGTTGTACCCGAGCGAAACCGGATGGTGGACGTGGATGCACTGCTGGCGGCCTGCACCGAACGCACCCGCATTGTCTACATTGCAAATCCAGCCAATCCGACAGGCACGATGTTGGGTGAGGCGGCACTGGCGCGTCTGGCTGACGGTATCCCCAAGGAGGCCTTGCTGGTTCTGGACGGTGCCTATGCCGAATACGTGGAAGGGTACGACGCGGGCGCTGCCCTGATCGCGGACCGCGAGAATGTCGTGATGACACGGACGTTTTCGAAGATTTACGGGTTGGGCGGCTTGCGGATCGGCTGGGCCTACGGGCCGCAGGCCGTTGTCGATGTGCTGATGCGCCTGCGCGGGCCGTTCAACCTGTCCGCACCGGCGCTGGCTGCGGCTGAGGCTGCGATGCGTGACCGTGACCACACGGCCCATTGCCGCGCCGAGAATGCCAAGCACCGCGACTGGCTGGCCCATGCCTTGGCAGAGATCGGTGTGCCTTCCGATGTGTCCGAGGCGAATTTCATTCTGGCACGCTTTGCATCCGAGGAAGAGGCAAAGGCTTGCAATGACTATCTGACGTCTCAGGGCATCCTGCTGCGCTATGTGGGCGGCTACGGGCTGCCGTATGGCATCCGGATCACTGTCGGGGACGAGGCGTCCTGCCGCCGTGTTGTCCATGCCATCAGCCAGTTCAAGGAGCAGCAGACATGAGCGTCACGTACGACCGGGTGGCCCTGATCGGCTTGGGCCTGATCGCGTCTTCCATGTTTTGGGCGATGAAGCGGGCCGGTCTGGCCGGTGAGGTGACGGGCTATGCACGGTCGGAGGAGACCCGTGCGACGGCGCGCGAGATCGGCCTGTGCGACCGCATCTGTGACAGTGCCGAAGAGGCCTGCAAGGACGCTGATCTGGTGGTGCTTTGCGTGCCGGTGGGCGCGATGGAAGCGGTCACCCGTCAGATTGCTCCTGCCCTGAAGGAAGGCGCTGTGGTGACGGATGTCGGGTCCGTTAAACGCGCCGTAATTGAGGCTGTGGGCCCGAATTTGCCGGAGGGCGTGCACTTCGTGCCCGCGCATCCGCTGGCGGGGACCGAACAGTCAGGGCCGACGTCCGGATTTGCCGAGCTTTTCGACAACCGCTGGTGTCTGCTGACACCCGAAGGAGCGGATGCGGACGAAGTGGCAAAACTGCGCCTGTTTTGGGAAGGGCTGGGCGCGAACGTGGACGAGATGGAGCCCGACCACCATGATCTGGTTTTGGCGGTGACGTCCCATACCCCGCACCTGATCGCCTACACGATGGTCGGCGTCGCGGATGATCTGGGGCGGGTCACGGACACCGAAGTCGTGAATTTCTCGGCTGCGGGGTTTCGGGATTTCACGCGGATTGCTGCCTCTGACCCGACGATGTGGCGGGATGTGTTTTTGAGCAACAAGGATGCGACCTTGGAGATTTTGGGGCGGTTCACCGAAGAGCTTTTCGCGCTGCAACGGGCCATCCGGCAGGGCGACGGCGACCATCTGTTCGACTATTTCACCCGCACGCGGGCCATCCGACGCGGCATCATTGAAGCGGGGCAGGATACGGATGCGCCGAACTTTGGTCGGCGGTCTTCCAAGTGATGCGTTTGGGGTATGTTCTGGTGTGTTGCGTGGCCCTGATGGGCTGTGGGCGCAGCGCCGAGGTTGAGACCCCACCGATGGACGGGAGCGTGTGTGGCGATCCGTTTTTGCGTGGGGACGTCCTTGGCGCGGTTGACGGGGCAGGGGCCTGCGGGATCGAGGATGCCGTGCTGCTGCGAGAAGTGTCCGGTGTGCGTCTGTCGACGCCTGCGCGGATCGAATGTTCGACGGCTCGTGCGCTCAAGACATGGGTGGAGCAAGGTGTTGTTCCGGCCGTGGGGGACACCGGTGGCGGTGTTCAGTCGCTGCGGGTCGTGGCGCACTATTCCTGCCGGAGCCGCAATAACCAGCCAGGTGCGCGGCTGTCCGAGCACAGCTTTGGCCGCGCGATCGACATTGCGGGGATCGGTTTGGCGGACGGGACCGAGATGACCCTGCTGACGGATTGGAACGGCCGATACGCGACCCAGTTGCGGCAGATGTGGCGGGCGGCCTGTGGCCCCTTCGGCACTGTGTTGGGGCCGGAGTCAGACCGGTTCCACCGCGATCATTTCCACTTTGATACGGCCAGCTACCGGTCCGGCAGCTTCTGTCGTTGAGAAACGGAGCGGCTGCGCCGCGTTGTTTTTATTGGAGATATCCGAGGTCTTAACCCGTTCAGTCAAACGGTTCGATCGCTGCAGCTGCGGGATCAGGTATTTTTGCATCAAAGAAGCATGGGGTCAGCGCAGCATGGGGGCGGGGCCGAGCGGGTAGCCGCCCAGCGTCATCATTCCCTCCGTGATTTGCAGGGTCAGGGTCAGCGTGTCGGGGATGTGGGGGGTTTCATCCAGAGCGCCCGCGATTTCATTGACGAGGAACCGGCGGTCCGCCTCGACCATCCCATTGGCCACAGCCATGTCCAGCCCCTGCTGCCAGTTGCGGGCCGACAGGCTGACAGAGCCATTGAGCACGCCGTTTTCATCAGGCGTGACGTCACCAATCGCGGTGGCGGACATGTCGCCCCATGTGAGTGAGAACTCTTTTATCCGCATCGCTGTGATGTGCGGGGGGGTATCGGCTGCGCCGTTCAGCTCAATCGGTAGGGAGGTGTCGACATCGCTGTCCAGCCGCAGGTTCTGGATAAGTGGCGGTTGCAGGTTGGTGGGATCAAGGAAGCGGCGCAGGTTTTCAGGCAGCGCGATGGCGCGGGTCTCAAGAAAGAGGTTGTAGGTCTGGGTGGTGTCAGGGGCCTGCCGCATGGCGGCCAGAACCGACGCCATGGAGACGTCAAACCCGCTTTCGCTGGTGATCCGCGGGTTGTCCATGGTGATGGTGGCGTTTTGGAACGTCAAAGCCGCTGAGGGGCGCACCTTGCCCGAGGCGCGCATATCGCTGGTGACGATGGTGTAGGTTTCGCCGGCAAGCTCCACCGTCTGTTCCGCAGGAAAGACGGCAATGACTTCGTTCGGCCGATAGGAGAGGGCGAAGAGCTGGAAGAAGGGGGCCGCCCATGCGGTGCCGGTCGCAGGATCAACGAAGGACAGGTCCGTTACGGTGGTGTCGAACCGTGACGGAAAGCCGCGGGTTTTCAGGCTGTTGTAGGAGATATCATAGGGGCCGTCGTTTGCGGCGACCAGCGCTTCGGTCAGGCGGCTTTCGATCTGGGAGCGACCAACGAACCAGTACCCCCCGTAAAGAAGGGCAGATACAACCGCGAGCAGGATCAGTTTGCGCATCGGGGGGCCTTTCGATTGAACGTGATTTGGTGTTTAGAGGAGCGCGCAATAAAGGGCCAGAAACGATGAGCATGTGGGTGTTTGGATACGGATCGTTGCTGTGGAATCCGGGGTTCGAACCGGTGGAGGCAGTGACGGCGCATCTTGCGGGATATCACCGCAGCTTTTGCATGTTGTCGATCCATCATCGCGGCACGGTCGAGAAGCCGGGACTTGTGTTGGCGCTGGATGAGGCTGACGCCAGCTGCACTGGTGTCGCGTTTCGCGTGGCCGAACCGCAAGAGGACGAGGTTCTGGCCGAATTGCGCGAGCGTGAGCTGATTTCATCTGCCTATATCGAGAAGCGCCTGCCTCTGACGTTGGACGACGGGCGCAGTGTCGAGGCGCTGGCCTATGTCATCAATCGCGACCACGAGCAATATTGCCAGTATGATCTGGAAACGCAGGCCCAACTGATTGCACGGTCGGTAGGCGGGCGCGGCCCGAACCCCGAATATCTGTTCAACACCGCCGCACATCTGGGCAAGATGGGCATTGAGGATCCCGATATGGACTGGCTGGTGGAACGGGTCCGCGCTTTGGGTTGATTTTGTTTGGGGATTGCCCCCTGACCCCTTATGTTAAGGCCAACAAACAACAAAGAGGTGCCTGATCCCATGGCAACAGGGGACCAAGAGGCCGAGCCGCAGTTCTCACAACCGATCCGTCAGGTCATCATGATGCTGGCCGTGTTGGGGCTTGTGGCAGCGGGAGTTGTTTTTGCCTATCCGCAGATCGGGCCGGTGTTTCTGGCGAACCCCTACCTGAACGGGTTCATTTTTGCGGTGTTCCTGATCGGGGTTGCGGCGACATTTGCGCAAGTCTGGCAGCTGATCAAATCGGTGGCGTGGATCGAAGGATTCGCCCGCGAAAGGCTCGGGGCGGATCTGATCAAGGCGCCGGGGCTTCTGGCACCTTTGGCGACCCTGCTGCGGTCGCGTGGCGCGCGGATGCAATTGTCGGCCAGTTCGACCCGTTCGATCCTCGATTCCGTGGCGCAGCGGATCGACGAAGTTCGGGAGTTGACCCGATATCTGGTCAGCATGCTGATTTTCCTTGGACTTTTGGGGACGTTTTACGGGCTGGCGACTACGGTTCCTGCCTTGGTTGAGACGATCCGGTCCCTGAACCCGGGCGAGGGTGAAAGCGGGGCGGATGTCTTTGCGCGCCTACAGACGGGGCTGGAGAGCCAGCTGGGTGGCATGGGTGTGGCCTTTGCCTCGTCCTTGCTGGGTCTGGCGGGGTCGTTGGTTGTGGGCCTGCTGGAGTTGTTCGCAGGCCACGGGCAGAACCGGTTCTACAACGAGTTGGAAGAATGGCTCTCGTCGATCACCCGTGTCGGGCTGGCGGCGGGCGACGACGCATCGGGCGATCAGGTGGCCATGGCGGGTGTCGTGGACCACATGGTCGAACAGATGGAGCAAATGCAGGCCATGTTTGCCGCTTCCGAGGCCAGCCGTGTGGAGACGAACGAAAAGATCGCGGCCCTGACCGAAACGGTGACGCGGATGGCGGAAACCTCCGGTAATGCAGAGGCGAATGCCCAGTTGATGCGTGTGGCCGAGGCACAGGAAGGGTTGATCGCGGCGCTTAAGGATACCGGAATGGAAGGCATTGATGCCGAAAGCCGGATGCGCCTGCGGTCGATCGATGTGGGGCTGCTGCGGGTGCTTGAGGAGCTGGCGGCAGGCCGTCAGGAAGTGATCCAGAGCCTGCGTGCGGATGTCGCAGAGCTGACGAAGGTCACGCGACAGGGCAACCGTCAGGCCCGCAAGGCCAATCAGGACGGAACCTAGGCCGTGGCCCTTTCCCGCAGAACCGGTGCGCGGTTTCAAGCGTCCATCTGGCCGGGGTTCGTGGATGCGATGACGGGGCTCTTGCTGGTCCTGATGTTCGTCCTGACGATTTTCATGGTGATCCAGTTTGTGCTGCGGGAAACGATCACGGGGCAGGAAAACCAGCTGACAGAACTGTCGGCCGAGGTGGCCGCACTGGCCAATGCATTGGGGTTGGAACAGGACCGCTCCGCGTCCCTTGGCGCACAGGTCGGCGCGTTGTCGAGCACGCTGGCCGGTGTTGAAAGCGAATTGGACGAAGCGGAACGCCTTGCAGCCGAACAGAACGCACTGATTGCGCGCCTGACGACGGAGCGGGACGCGCTGACGGCCGATCTGTCCACCGCAGAAAATCGGATCACGGGGTTCGAGGCGCAGGTCGCTGGGCTTTTGGCGCAGCGCCGTGAGGCCGAGGGCGCGATTGCCGATCTGGAAGCGCGTGAGGCCGAGTTGATAGATGCGCAAGAGGCGTTGAACCTTGCCCTTGCGCAGGCGCGATCCGAGATTGATGCCGGCACAGAAGCGGCCCGTTTGGCAGCCGCCCAGCGGGAAGCGCTGGAAGCCATGATTGCGCAGTTGGAGGCCGAAGGGTCGGAGCAGGCGGCTCGGATTACAGCCCTGCAGGAGGGTGAAGTCGCCGCACAGGAACGCATAAGTGCGCTGGAGGCAGAACAGCTGGTGAATGCCGCAGCCGCCGAACGTCTGCGTGCGCAACTGGCCGAGGCTGATACCGAACTGACGGCCATGACTTTGGCGCTGGAGGAACAGCGCCAGCAGGCCGAGGACACGTTGACATTGCTGGCAGCGGCGCGCGCGGCACAAGAGGATCTGGACGAGAACCTCGCCATCGCCCTGCTGGCACAGCAGGAGGCGGAGGCTGCCGCGGCCGCCCTTGGGCAGGAACGTGCGGATCTGGCACAGCAGTTGGCGGAGGCGCTGGAGGGAGCAGGCGCAAACGAAGCGACCGCCGAAGACCTGCGTGCGGAGCTGGCTGCAGCCCTGATTGCGCGGCAAACCGCCGAGGATGTGAGAGCGGCACTTGCCGCCCAATTGTCGGATACGGAGGCCGAGCGCGCTGCGCTGTCCCAGTCGCTTGAAACCGCGTCCGGTGAGCGCACTGCACTAGAGGAGCGATTGGCCGCCGCTGAAGCGGAGCGTGATGCGCTGTCGCAGACCCTCGCCACTGCATCGGGGGAACGTACCGTGCTGGCGGATCAACTTGCCGATGCGGTTGCGGCCTTGGCTGCGGCGCAAAGCGAGGCAGGTGCGGCCCAAACAGATGCGGACGCGCGCGCGGCTTTGCTGGCCGAGGCGAATGCCGCATTGGAACAGGAACAGGCCTTGTCGGCGGATAGCCAGCGTCAGGTGGCACTGCTCAACGAACAGGTTGCCACTTTGCGGTCGGAACTGGGGCGGCTGCAAGGGCTGCTGGATTTGGCGAATGATGAGGACGCGTCGGCCAATGTGCAGATCGAGAGCCTGACCCAAGACCTGAACACAGCGATGGCGCGGGCGCTTCTGGCGGAGCGTCGGGCGCGGGCGTTGGAAGAGGCCGAGGCAGAACGTCTGGCCGCAGAGGCCGAAGAGCTGGAACGGTTCCGGTCCGATTTCCTTGGCCTATTGCGGGATGTGCTTGAAGGGGTGGACGGGGTCAGGATCGAAGGGGACCGTTTCGTGTTCTCAAGCGAGGTTCTGTTCGAGCCCGGGGCGGCTGATTTGTCCCCTGAAGGTGAACAGGAGATTGCGAAGATCGCGGACATTCTGCGCGGTATTGCCGATGACATCCCGCCCGAGATTGATTGGGTCATCAGAGTGGACGGGCACACGGATAATGTGCCTTTGTCGGGTCTCGGGGAATTCGCCAACAATTGGGAACTCAGTCAGGCGCGGGCCTTGTCGGTTGTTCTGTATATGGTGAACTTCCTTGCGATCCCGCCGGAACGCTTGGCCGCCAACGGGTTCGGCCAGTATCAGCCGCTGAACACCGCCGATACGCCGGAAGCCCGCGCCCAGAACCGCCGGATCGAGTTGAAATTGACCGAACGCTGATCTGATTGCGCGGCTGCGCCGCCCATGATTTTTGGGAGGCTTGGCGGGTGTGAGCCTTCAGCTTCGGTTGTTCGGGGAGTGGCTGGCCGGTCGCTTGGATATTTGAAAGCCAAAGAAGACGGGCGTCAGGGCAGGGTGATCTCCGCTCTTTGCTGATCCAGCAGGGTCCCATCGCGCAGGTGGCGCACGGTGCCGCTATAGGTGCCTTGCAGCCAGCCGGTATCGGGTACGTTGAGGCCACCCGCACGCATGACAAGCGCCTGTTGGCGGTCCAACACGTCATCCGTTTGAAACAGCGGGCCATCAGGGCCGTCGAAAGCAATCTGTATGACATCCCCCGGACGGGCGCCGAATGCGAAGGCCCACAGGACAATCGGTGCATTGGGTGACAGCGTCGTCGCCGCAGCGGTCCCTGCCTTTACATCATCGTAGTCCGGTATGCCGTCAGCGAAACCGATGGAGATCAGGCCGCCCTGCGGGGCCGTAATGTCATCCCGCCAGAGCGTTGTTTCGCTTGGACTGCCGCAGGCGATTGCGCCGTCGGGATCAAAAGGGTCAACGGGGATCCCGCCGCGCCTGACCGAGAGGTGGACATGGGGAAACTGGGTGCGACCGGATAGGCCGACCTGTCCGAGCGTGTCGCCTGCCTGAACCTGATCACCGCTTTGGACGACGATCGAGCCTTCTTTCAAATGGCAATATTGCGTTTCCCAGCCGTCGCCGTGGGCGATAACCACGCCGTTCCCGCAATCACGGCCGTTGATTTCGCTTGCAAGGTCCGGCGTGTAATAGACATCGCGCATGTCGTTGCGGGTGCCCCTGACGGTTCCCGCGGCTGAGGCCAGAACATCGACCCCTGCCTCCATGTCGGCTAGCGAATGCAGGGCGAAATCTGTCCCCTTGTGGGTGTCATAGACCAGCGCCCCGCACAGGAAGTCAGACGCCCCTTCGGTCGGGTCGTGATCGACGAAGTTCTGGATGTAGCAATCTTGATCCAGCGTGCAATCGATGGGCTGGTCCAACAAAAAATCCTGCGCCATGGCGGGCATGGCGCAGGATATCATTGCAAGTGCGAGGCGCATCAGTCTGCCGCGAGCAGCGGAGGCTTGTCGTTCGAGATGCGCGCATTCGCCGGAGGTTCGATCTGGAGGTCCAGCTCGCCCTTTTTGACGCCGACCCGCACCAGCCCGCCCTTGGCGAGCTTGCCGAAGAGAAGTTCTTCGGCTAGCGGTTTCTTGATGTGTTCCTGAATGACACGGCCCAAGGGACGAGCACCCATTTTGTCATCATAGCCTTTGTCAGCGAGCCATTCGGCGGCAGGCTTGGTTAGTTCGATCGACACGTTGCGGTCCATCAACTGGGCTTCCAGCTGAACCACGAACTTCTCGACCACTTGCAGGATCACGTCCTTGCCCAGCGGGGCGAAGGCCACGACCGCATCCAGACGGTTGCGGAATTCCGGCGTGAAGGTCCGTTCGATGGCGGCCGTATCCTCACCCTCGCGACGTTCGCGGCCAAAGCCGAGTGGTGCGCGGGCAGCATCGGATGCACCGGCGTTCGACGTCATGATAAGGATCACGTTGCGGAAGTCCGTCGTGCGGCCGTTGTGATCGGTCAGCTTGCCGTGGTCCATGACCTGCAACAGGATGTTGTAGACGTCAGGATGCGCCTTTTCGATCTCGTCCAGAAGCAGCACGCAGTGCGGGTTCTGATCGACACCGTCGGTCAGCATGCCGCCTTGATCGAAGCCCACATAGCCCGGAGGTGCGCCGATCAGACGTGAGACCGCGTGTTTCTCCATGTATTCGGACATATCGAACCGCAGCAGTTCCACACCCAGCGTATCTGCCAGCTGTTTGGCCACTTCGGTCTTACCCACACCGGTCGGACCGGCGAACAGGTAGTTGCCGATGGGCTTTTCAGGTTCACGCAGGCCTGCACGGGCCAGCTTGATCGCTGAGGACAGCACATCGATGGCCGTATCCTGACCGAAGACCACGCGCTTGAGGCTGGATTCGAGGTCTTGCAGAACCTCCTGATCCGACTTCGACACGGTTTTCGGCGGGATGCGGGCGATTTTGGCCACGACAGCTTCAATCTCCTTGGCGCCGATAGTCTTGCGCCGCTTGCTTTCGGCAACAAGGTGCTGTGCCGCACCAGCCTCATCAATGACGTCGATCGCCTTGTCGGGCAGTTTGCGGTCATTGATGTAGCGGGACGCCAGTTCAACGGCGGTCTTGATCGCCTCGGCGGTGTATTTGATCTGATGGTGATCCTCGAAGTAGGGCTTGAGACCCTTGAGGATCTTGATGCTGTCCTCAACAGACGGCTCATTCACGTCGATCTTCTGGAACCGGCGGCTGAGCGCGCGGTCCTTTTCAAAATGCTGGCGGAATTCCTTGTATGTGGTCGAGCCCATGCAGCGCAGTTTGCCGCCCTGAAGCGCGGGCTTCAGCAGGTTGGAGGCATCCATGGCACCGCCAGACGTCGCACCAGCGCCAATCACGGTGTGGATTTCGTCGATGAACAGCACGGCATCGTCGTGTTCTTCCATCTCGGTCATCACGGCCTTCAGGCGTTCCTCAAAATCACCGCGGTAGCGGGTACCGGCCAGCAGCGCGCCCATGTCGAGCGAGTAAATCGTCGTCTCGGACAAAACCTCGGGCACTTCGTTTTCAACGATTTTCTTGGCCAGACCTTCGGCAATGGCTGTTTTACCCACGCCTGGATCGCCCACCAACAGCGGATTGTTCTTGCGACGGCGGCACAGGACCTGAACGCAGCGTTCGACTTCGTGGTTACGGCCGATCAGCGGATCAACGTCGCCTTCGCGGGCCTTGGCGTTCAGATCAACGCAGTATTTGGCAAGCGCGCTTTCGTCCTTGCCGCCCTCGGATGCTGTTTCAGCCTCTTCATCAATGGAAGGAGCGCCGGACACCGGACGGCTTTCGCCGAAGGCAGGGTCCTTGGCCACACCGTGGGCGATGAAGTTCACCGCATCATAGCGGGTCATGTCCTGATCCTGCAGGAAGTAGGCGGCGTTGCTTTCGCGTTCTGCAAAGATCGCGACCAGCACGTTTGCACCGGTCACTTCCGTGCGGCCCGAAGACTGCACATGGATTGCGGCGCGCTGGATAACGCGTTGGAACGCAGCTGTCGGCACCGCCTCTGAGCCCTCAACCTCGGTGACGAGGGTGGACAGGTCGTCTTCGATGAAGTCCTCGAGCGTCTTGCGAAGCTCATCCAGATTGACCGAACAGGCCTTCATCACGCGGGCCGCGTCCGGTTCGTCCAGCAGGGCCAACAGCAGGTGTTCCAGTGTGGCCAGTTCATGGTTGCGTGCATTCGCCAGGGCCAGCGCCGAGTGAATGGACTGCTCAAGTGTGGTCGAGAATGATGGCACGTTGCGTGCTCCTCTTGATCGGGGATCTGCCGGGGGTCTTGGGCCCGACATCACCGTGGCCTCTTAATATTAAGTTTTGGCTTATTCTGCGCGGCTTCAAGGGAAAAATTGCCACGTTCCTGTTACATTGTGTCTCCTGTGGCCCTTATGGGCCGGTCATGTCCCTGTTTTGCAGGGCCTTGCCGTTTCTTTTGGCGCTTCAGAAAACATCACGTTTTTTGCGCACATGGGCGAAAACATCTGCCGCATCGGCCCCCACAAGACCGACGGCACGCTGCAGCGCGGCAATATCGGCCCGCAAAAAGGGGTTGGTCTTCTTCTCAAGGCCAAGGGTTGAGGGGACGGTTGGTTGCCCTGCCGCGCGCATCGTCGCGACATCTTCGATACGAGAGATAAGGTCGGGATTGTCCGGTTCAATAGTCTGCGCGAAGGCTGCATTGGTCTGGGTGTATTCGTGGCCGGAACAGACACGGGTGTCATCGGGCAGTTCGCGCAGTTTCTGTAGCGAGGTCCACATCTGGGCGGGCGTGCCTTCGAACAAGCGGCCGCATCCCAGTGCCATCAGGCTGTCGGCGGTGAACACCACGCGGGCCGCCTCGATGTAGACGGCGATATGACCCAGCGTGTGGCCGGAGACGTCAAACACCTGCGCGTCTTGTCCGCACAGGGTCAAGGCATCGCCTTCGGACACGGCCAGATCAAGCGGCGGCAAACGGTGGGCGTCTGCGGCGGCTCCGATCACGCGGGCGTCGCCGCGCAATGGCTCTAAGCCGTCTACATGGTCCCAGTGGTGATGGGTCAGCAGGATGTCCGTCAGCGTCCACCCCTGCGCATCCAGCGTGGCCTGAATGGGGGCCGCTTCGGGTGCATCGACCAGCAGTGTCTCGGCTGTCACATCGTTGTGCAGCAAAAAGGCGTAGTTGTCTTCCAGGCAGGGGATGGTGACGAGTTCGAGGGGCATGGCGCTTGGGTCCGGTCTTGTTATGGTAGGGGCAACCTTTGCCCAATCCGCACGCGGCATCAACACGAGGCTGATATGCAACTTGATGTGCATGACCTTCGCGAATTCTACTACCGCAGCGCGCTTGGACGGGCTGCACAAAAGGTGGTGCGTAACGAACTGGTGCGGATGTGGCCGAAGGCAAAGGGCGAAACGGTGGTGGGCTACGGCTTTGCCGTTCCGCTGTTACGTCCGTTTTTGCAGGACGCCCGTCGGGTCATCAGCCTGATGCCGGGGCCGCAGGGTGTGATGCCATGGCCTGCCGACAAGCAGAATGTCAGCGTGCTCTGCGAAGACAACCTCTGGCCGCTCGGATCGGGCATGGTGGACAAGCTGGTCCTGCTGCACGGGCTTGAGGCCTCGGACCATCCGCTGGCGCTGCTGGATGAATGCTGGCGGGTGCTGGCACCGCAGGGCAGGGCGGTGTTTATCGTGCCGAACCGCGCGGGGCTTTGGTCGCGCAGCGATGCGACACCGTTCGGGGTCGGGCGGCCCTATTCGCTTGGGCAGCTGGAAAAGCAGTTGCGCGATACGGGGCTGATCCCGACCCGCACGCTGTCGACGCTCTACCAGCCGCCATCGCAGCGCAAAGTCTGGCGCAAGCTGGCGGGCACGATGGAAAGTGCCGGCCGCCATATGCCTGTTTTTGCCGCAGGCGGCATCCTGATGGTGGAAGTCACCAAGCAAGTTCCCCAACCCAAACGCCCAGGTTTAACAGAGGCCGTCAAACGGCCCCTGCGGGTGCTGGAGGGCATGGGCGGGCCGGTGGTGAAGCCGGTTTAGTCCACCACAATTAGGCCAAGGAAACCTGTGCCGTTGTGACACCTGTGGCGCCGGTCAGGCGGATGATCGTGCTGACGGCGTCTTGGGTCGAGTTCACCGGATTGAAGAACACCTCAACATCGGTGAAGGCCCCGTTGGGGTCTTCTGTGATCGAAATGCGGTTGATGGCATTCGGATCGCCGAACGAGGACACTTGAAGAACCTCGGTGTTCGGGTCGAAATCGGTGATCTCGGCAAAGATGTTGTCTGTCGCAGTGCCAAACGGATTGCGCACGACAATGTCGAACACGTCCACACCGGTGCCGCCGGAAATCACGGCACGGCCGTCCTCTTCGCCAAAGAAGTCGAGGACCTGAAGGGTGTCGTCGCCTGCACCGCCATCGCCAGTGCCGCCTGCCGCGACCTGTAGCAGGTCCGCGCCTTCGCCGCCAAAGCCGGAGGTGTCGTTGTCGATATTGAGGGTGTCGTCGCCCTCATCCCCGTAAAGTTCAACCGTGGTCGTTCCCGGGGTCACGCGGACGCTTGAGAGGATGTCATTGCCCAACCCTCCATAAAGCGAGCTGCCAGAGGCGCTGTTGGTGCTCAGGATGTCATTGCCAACATCGCCCTGTGCGATGAAAACCCCTGCCGCGCCTTCGGCGGAC
The DNA here is from genome assembly GCA_020628265.1 of Pseudooctadecabacter sp. Lineage (GTDB taxonomy): Bacteria > Pseudomonadota > Alphaproteobacteria > Rhodobacterales > Rhodobacteraceae > Octadecabacter. The sequence goes on from JAHDFG010000004.1 coordinate 15,539, forward strand.
CGGTTGTCGAGAACATCATCGCCTGCGCCACCGAACATGGTGACCGCGCCGGTCATTTCGGTCGCAAGAAGGCTGTCGTCGTCCTCGCCCCCGTTCAGCAGCCCGCTGCCGGCGACGGTGAGGTTGTCTTCGCCTGCGCCACCCGCGACAGAGGCGTCGGCGGCCGTCACATCGACAAAGTCATCGCCGCCAGCGGCATCAATCTGGATGCCGGTGGTGTCACTGACGAACCATTCGACATCATCCGTCCCTGTTGTGGCTTCGGTGACGGGGGTCTGCGCCACGCCGTTGCGGGTCTCGATCCAGCCTTCCTGCAGGAAGGTGATCAGCTCGTCCCCGTCGGTGTTCGCCTCAATATAGAGATATTCGGGCGTTGCATTCGTGGTCAGGGGCGGCAAGGCGGCCGCCATGTCGCGGGAAGTTGGTGTGGCATTGCCATCGGCCAGCAGATCAACGACGCCAAGCAGTTCGAGACCGAGGCGGTCTTCGAACGCGGCAAGATCATAGGTGCCAGCCGCAACTTCGTCCGCCGCCGCCCCCGGAATCTCGCCTTGGGTCTCGGAGGTGTTGTCGGGCCATGCCACCGTGGCAGGCACAAGGTAATAGCGGGCCTCGTGCACCTCTTGGAAGGTATTGGGATCACCGGTGTCTTCGGTGTCCGAATAGGTCACCACTGCCAGACGTCCGGTTTCGTTCTCGCCAAAGGTGATATCCACGCCTGTGCTGTCACCAGTGAACGTCGCACCCAGTGTTGATGGGTCGACCGGATCGGCCGGATCCATCGGGTCGGCAGGGTCTGCCGGATCTACGGGGTCAACCGGATCGGCGGGATCCATATCGTCATCATCGGCGGGCGATGGCAGGAATTCGGCAGTTAGGGCAAAAAGCCCGAAAGCAAGGAACGGGATCAGGGCAGCTGTCAACATTGGATATACTTTCACTAGACTAGAACTGGTTAACGCACCATGCGGTTTGACCACAGGAAACCAAAATTCCAAGCCGGAAACAAACTGATGCCGATCTCGCACCAATCGTCCCGAGGCGCGAGAGAAGTCGGACGGGCAGCGGTCCCAGAATCGGGGCAGGTGCTGCGGTGCGGCACCAAAGTCGCCCCAAACGGGTGGTTCAAAGCGTCGCAGGTGTCTGGCACGGCACGCGGATCGACTAATGTTCCAAGGGTTTTCGAAGGTTAAGAATTTGCCGCGCAAGCCTGTTGCCCCGCACCAAACCCTCTGCTACATCCCCCCTGATTTTGCCGCCCCAGCGTCAGCAGGGGCATGAATGCGACGCTCAGCCGCCTGTTTAAAGGAACTGGGCCAAGACTTCGGAAGGGTGGACGTGTCCGAACCAGCTTCGATCTCCTCCGGCATCGCCGCGCGCTATGCCACCGCTGTCTTCGAACTTTCGAAAGACGCGAAAGGCCTCAAAGGCCTCGAAACAGACCTCAACGCCCTGACCGCCGCCCTTGAGGGCAGCGACGACCTTCAGGCCCTGATCGCATCTCCGCTTTATACGCGTGATGAACAGGGTGCCGCGATCGCGGCGGTGGCGAAGAAGATGAAACTCTCCTCCACGATGAGCAACACGCTGGCGCTGATGGCGTCCAAGCGACGCCTGTTCGTTGTGCCCCAGATGGTATCTGTCCTGCGCGACATGCTGTCTGAGGAAAAGGGTGAGGTCACAGCCGAGGTGGTTTCCGCCAAGGCGCTGACCAAAGCACAATCCGACAAACTGGCCAAAACGCTCAAGGCGTCTGTCGGCCAGTCCGTGAATATCAATGCAACCGTCGATGAAAGCCTCATCGGCGGTCTTGTTGTTAAAGTGGGTTCCAAGATGATCGACACGTCGGTCCGCTCGAAACTCGCTGCACTCCAGAACACCATGAAAGAGGCCCGGTAATGGCGATCCAAGCTGCGGAAATCTCCGCGATCCTCAAGGACCAGATCAAGAATTTCGGCCAGGAAGCCGAAGTGGCCGAGGTTGGCCGCGTTCTCTCCGTCGGTGACGGTATTGCGCGCGTCTACGGCCTCGACAACATTCAGGCTGGTGAAATGGTCGAATTCCCTGGTGGTATCCAGGGCATGGCGCTGAACCTCGAAGCTGACAACGTCGGCGTCGTGATCTTCGGTTCCGACCAGGACATCAAAGAAGGCGACACCGTTAAGCGGACGAACGCGATTGTGGACGTGCCAATCGGTGACGAACTGCTGGGCCGCGTTGTTGACGGTCTGGGCAACCCGCTGGACGGCAAGGGCCCGATCAAAGCCAAGAAGCGCGGCGTTGCCGACGTGAAGGCACCGGGCATCATCCCGCGTAAATCCGTGCACGAGCCGATGGCAACGGGCCTCAAGTCCGTGGACGCGATGATCCCGATTGGTCGTGGCCAGCGTGAATTGATCATTGGTGACCGTCAGACCGGCAAAACCGCCGTGGCGCTCGACGCGATCCTGAACCAGAAGTCCTACAACGAAGCTGCTGGCGACGACGAGAGCAAGAAGCTCTACTGTGTTTACGTCGCTGTTGGTCAGAAGCGGTCCACGGTGGCCCAGCTGGTCAAGAAGCTCGAAGAGAACGGCGCGATGGAATACTCCATCGTCGTGGCTGCAACGGCATCCGATCCGGCCCCGCTGCAGTTCCTTGCACCTTATGCTGCAACGGCTATGGCGGAACACTTCCGCGACAACGGCCGTCACGCGCTGATCATCTATGATGACCTGTCCAAGCAGGCTGTGGCCTACCGCCAGATGTCCCTGCTGCTGCGTCGTCCGCCCGGCCGTGAAGCTTACCCTGGTGACGTTTTCTACCTCCACTCCCGTCTGCTGGAACGTTCGGCCAAGCTGAACGAAGACAACGGCGCTGGCTCTCTGACCGCTCTTCCGGTCATCGAGACGCAAGGTGGTGACGTGTCCGCGTTTATTCCGACCAACGTGATCTCGATCACCGACGGTCAGATCTTCCTTGAAACCGAACTGTTCTATCAGGGCATCCGTCCTGCTGTGAACACCGGTCTGTCGGTGTCCCGCGTTGGCTCCTCCGCCCAGACGAAGGCAATGTCTTCGGTTGCTGGTCCGGTTAAGCTGTCGCTGGCGCAGTACCGCGAAATGGCTGCCTTTGCGCAGTTCGGCTCCGATCTGGACGCCGCCACCCAGCAGCTGCTGAACCGTGGTGCCCGTCTGACGGAACTGATGAAGCAAAAGCAGTATTCGCCGCTGACCAACGCCGAAATCGTCGTCATCATCTTCGCAGGCACCAACGGGTACCTCGACAAGGTGGACGTGGCCGATGTTGGCAAGTGGGAAGAGGCGCTGCTGAAGCACATGCACAGCAACCACGCTGACGTTCTTGACTGGATCACCAACGAAGATCCCAAGATCAAGGGCGACGCCGCTGACAAACTGAAGGCCGCACTCGACGCTTTTGCAGCCGACTTCGCATAAGGGAGCGCGCTCATGCCTTCTCTTAAGGACCTTAAAAACAGGATCGAGTCGGTCAAGTCGACCCGCAAGATCACCAAGGCCATGCAGATGGTGGCCGCCGCAAAACTGCGGCGGGCACAGGACGCGGCCGAGATGTCCCGCCCCTATACGGAGCGGTTCAACGCGGTGATGGCGGGTCTGGCTGCGGCTGCCGGTGACGGTGAGGGTGCGCCCAAGCTGCTGTCCGGCACAGGCTCTGATCAAACGCACCTTCTGGTGGTGATGACAGCGGAACGCGGCCTGTGTGGCGGCTTCAACTCCAACATCGCCAAGCTGGCCCGTTCCCACGCGGCCGAGCTGAAGGCCGCAGGCAAGACCGTGAAGGTCCTGACTGTCGGCAAGAAGGGTCGCGATGCGATCAAACGCGATCTTGAAAGCGACTTTGTAGGCCACGTTGACCTGACCGAGGTTAAGCGCGTGGGCTATGACAACGCACAGGACATCGCCCGTGACGTGCTTGGCCGCTTTGATGCGGGCGAGTTCGATGTGGCAACGATCTTCTATGCAAAGTTCCAAAACGTCGTGACGCAAATCCCGACGGCCCAGCAGATCATCCCCTTCGCCGTGCCGGAAGGCACCGAAGTGGACGAGGGCGCCCTGTACGACTACGAGCCCAGCGAAGAGGCCATTCTGGCCGACCTGCTGCCGCGCGGCGTCGCCACGGCGATCTTCTCTGCCCTGCTGGAGAACGGCGCATCCGAGCAAGGTGCACGGATGTCCGCCATGGACAACGCGACCCGCAACGCGGGCGAGATGATCGACAAACTGACAATCGAGTTCAACCGCTCGCGTCAGGCCGTCATCACGAACGAGCTGATTGAAATCATTTCCGGCGCGGAAGCGCTGTAAGAGACCGGAGAAACGATAATGGCAAATAATGGCAAAATCACACAGGTGATCGGCGCCGTTGTGGACGTGCAGTTCGAGGGGGACCTTCCGGCCATCCTCAACGCATTGACCACCGACAACAATGGCCGTGAGCTGACGCTCGAAGTGGCCCAGCACCTTGGCGAGAACACCGTGCGTGCCATCGCTATGGACGCAACCGAAGGCCTCGTGCGTGGTCAGGACGTGACCGACACCGGCGCTCCGATCTCGATCCCGGTGGGTAACGCGACCCTCGGCCGGATCATGAACGTGACCGGTGAGCCGGTTGACGAGCAGGGCCCCGTCAAAACCAAAGCCCGCCGTTCCATTCACGGTGAAGCACCGAAGTTCGAAGATCAGGCAACTGAATCCGAGATCCTCGTGACCGGCATCAAGGTTATCGACCTGCTGGCCCCCTACACCAAGGGTGGTAAGATTGGCCTCTTCGGCGGTGCCGGCGTGGGCAAGACGGTTCTCATCATGGAACTGATCAACAACATCGCAAAGGTGCACTCCGGTGTGTCCGTGTTCGCTGGTGTGGGTGAACGGACCCGTGAAGGCAACGACCTTTACCACGAGATGATCGAATCCGGCGTTATCGTTCCTGATAACCTCGAAGAGTCCAAAATTGCACTGGTCTACGGCCAGATGAACGAGCCTCCCGGGGCACGTATGCGGATCGCTCTGACCGGTCTGTCCCTCGCGGAACAGTTCCGTGATGACACCGGTTCCGACGTTCTGTTCTTCGTGGACAACATCTTCCGCTTCACGCAGGCCGGTTCCGAGGTGTCCGCACTTCTGGGTCGTATCCCGTCTGCTGTGGGCTACCAGCCGACGCTGGCCACCGACATGGGCGCCATGCAGGAACGCATCGCATCCACCAAAGGCGGCTCCATTACGTCCGTGCAGGCCGTTTACGTGCCGGCTGACGACTTGACCGACCCTGCGCCGGCCACGTCCTTTGCCCACCTCGACGCGACGACCGTTCTGGACCGTTCGATCTCTGAAAAGGGTATCTACCCGGCTGTGGACCCGCTGGGTTCCACGTCCCGCCTGTTGGACCCGCAGATCATCGGTGAAGAGCACTACAAGGTTGCGACCGACGTGCAGCAGGTGCTGCAGCGTTACAAGTCCCTGCAGGACATCATCGCAATTCTCGGCATGGACGAACTGTCCGAAGAAGATAAGCTGACCGTGGCCCGTGCCCGTAAGCTGGAACGCTTCCTCAGCCAGCCGTTCGACGTGGCGAAGGTCTTCACCGGCTCTGACGGCGTTCAGGTTCCGCTCGAAGACACGATCTCGTCCTTCAAGGCTGTTGTGGCTGGCGAGTATGACCACCTTCCCGAAGGTGCGTTCTACATGGTCGGCGGTATCGACGAAGTGAAAGCCAAAGCCGAGAAAATGGCTGCTGACGCAGCTTAATCAGAAGTTAGGAGCCACTCATGGCAGACTTCAAATTTGACCTCGTGAGCCCCGAACGCCGTCTGGCGGAACTGGACGCGACCGAGGTTCAGATCCCGGGTGCAGACGGTGACATGACGGCTATGGCCGACCATGCGCCGACCATCACCACCCTGCGCCCCGGCATCCTGTCGGTGACCCACGCAGGCGGCACGGATGACTTCTTTGTCTCCGGCGGCTTTGCGGAAATCACCGGCGGTGCGGTCTCTGTTCTGGCTGAGAAAGCCATGCCAAAAGGCGAAGTGACCAAGGCACACATGGACGAGCTGATTGCGCAAGCAGACGCCGCCCACGAAGCCGCTGTCGCAAGCGGGACCGGCGTCGATGACGCCGCCCAAATCCGCGCGACACTGGTCGAGGTGATGGGGTCCATCGGGCTCTGATCCTTCGGGATATCGAACATGAAAACGGGCGTCCTTCTGGGCGCCCTTTTTCGTCTGGGCCGCCCGATGGGCTAACCCGTCACTTTGCCCTTTGGGCGGGGCGGGATTTCTTGACTGTAGCGTGTTCGATGAACAGCCCTGTTTGCGACAGGAAGAACAGTAAGATCAGGACTGGCATCACCAGCGTTTCGAACAGCAGCCAGAAGCCGTCCGATTGGGTGCGCCACACCAGTTCATTGGCCGCGGCAGACAGGAAAAACACGACAGTCAGCCGCCGCGTCAGGATCATCCAGCCCCTTTTGCGCAGGGGGATCATGTCCTCCATGATATATTTCAGCCATGACTGACCGCGCAGTAATCCGACCAAGAGGATACTCCCCAGCGCGAGGTAAATCGCCGTCGGTTTCATCTTGATAAGATCAGGATCGTTGAGCCAGACACCCAAGCCGCCGAACACCGCGATCATGACCGCTGCCGCGATCTGAATGCGGGCGACTTTGCCGGTCAGGGCCCACAACGCGCCGAAGGCGGCGAGGAAGACGGGGATAAAGACAGCCGTAACCGCAACGAACCCGCTGTATTCTGTCCCGCCCAGCCGGAACGTCTCGTCCCGCCAGATCAGATAGGCCACGACGTAGCCGAGGATCGGCCCGAATTCGAGGACCGCGCCAAGGGTGGCGGGCGGGGTTCTTTGTGACATCAATGGGCACCTTCTGGAGACCGTTGTGGCCGTCCGTTCCCCGCTAGATATGGAGGGGTTTTGTGGCGAGGCAATGTGTTGGCGTCACTCTTTTGAGGCGGGAAGGGCACTGCCGCCGCGAACCGTCCGCAAGTCTGCTGACAGACGGGTGTCAGCAGGTCGGGCATTTCAATCTTGCGCTGCCGGTCTCGGTCCTGCCAAGTGCCCCTATGCAAAACCGCGCTTTCCTCTTCATCCTTGTTACCCTGATGATCGACGCCATCGGGATCGGGATCGTCTTTCCAATCATGCCGGACCTGATGGAGCGTGTGGGCGCTGGCAGCACGGGCGAGGGCGCCTTCTGGGGCGGTATCCTAATGGCGTCCTATGCGGGTGCCCTGTTTCTGTTTGCCCCCATCATCGGGTCCCTCTCAGATGCCTACGGGCGCAAGCCGGTGCTGCTGTTTGCGCTCTTCGTGCTGGCGGTAGATTACGTCATCATGGCGCTGGCCGAGGTCTTCTGGGTCCTGCTGATCGGGCGCATTCTGGCTGGTGTGGCAGGGGCGACCTATACGACTGCGACAGCCTATATCGCGGATATATCCAGCGCGGAGGATCGTGCAGCACGGTTCGGGATGATCGGGGCGGCGTTCGGGATCGGTTTCGTATTGGGGCCAGCCATCGGCGGGGTCGCCGCGGAATGGCATATCACCGCGCCCTTCTGGATCGCCGCAGGCCTGTCGGCGGCCAACGTGCTCTTTGGCCTATTCGTCTTACCCGAAAGCCTCCCACCCGAAAAACGTCGCACCTTCGGGCTTCGCGACCTGAACCCGTTCAAAGCCATCATCGACGCCTTCCGCATCCCGGGCCTCGCCATCCCGCTCATCTGCCTGTTCGTGTTCGAGTTTGCGAATATGGTCTATCCGACCCTGTGGGCGTTCTTCACGCGAGAGCTCTTCGATTGGTCGACGTTGCTGATCGGCGTGTCACTTGCAGGCTACGGGGTTTTGTTGGCGGGGGTGCAGGGCGGCTTGATGCCCGTTCTGATCAAACGGATTGGCGAGTACCGTACGCTGCAATTGGGCATTCTGTCGGCGCTCATCGGGTTCGTTGGCTTCGGGCTGATCTCGACCGTGACGGGGCTGGTCATCATTCTGCTGTTCGCCGCCTTGTCCGATCTGTCGCCGCCGATGATGACGGCCATGGCATCCAACATGGTCGAGGAAGACAAACAGGGGCTGGTGCAGGGTGTCATCGCGTCCCTGTCCTCCATCGCGGCATTCCTCGCGCCGCTGGCTGCGACCGGCGTCTTTGAGGCCTTCGTGGATGACAGCGGCATCTACCTTCCGGGTGCGCCGTTCCTTTTGGCGGCTGTGTTGGTGCTGGCCATGGTGCCGTTGATCTTCAAATTGCGGGTCCATGCACAATCCTGAACGGACAATGGCTTAAATCTGCCTTGATTGTTTACTATGTTGACGCTCGGGAAAGGACGGCCCCAGCCAATTCGGGGCCTTAGGTTCGACATGAAGCGCATGCGCAACCACTTGATCGGGGTGGACCACGGCGAGGTGGTTCTATTCTCCGATTTTGAACACGATGGCATCATGTGGACCGGAGAGGGTGCGCGCCAGACCCGTGCCCACGTGGAATTTTCCGAAAGCTTCCGCGATATACCTGCGGTGCAGGTGCATCTGTCGATGTTCGACATGGACAACAGCACCAACGCCCGCGCCGACCTTCAGGCAGAAGACATCACTTCAGACGGCTTTGCCATTGTGTTTCGCACGTGGGGCGACACCAAAATCGCACGGGTCCGTGTGGCCTGGCAGGCCATCGGAGAGTTGCGCCAAGCGGATGAATGGGACCTGTACTAGCCCCCCTACATCAAACGCTTGAATACATGCCTTCGTAGATCGGCTGCAGTGTCTTGTGATCAAACAGCGAAGACACGGACGTCCCGTTCCACGTGTTCATGATCGCCTGTGCAAACATCGGGGCCGTGGGCACGATGCGGATTTGCTTGCAGGCCAGAACCTCTTCGGTGGGTTTGATCGTGTCGGTGATCACCAGATGCTTCATCACGGATTTGCCGATCCGTTCGATGGCAGGGCCGGACAGCACACCGTGGGTGATGTAGCTGTGCACTTCTTTAGCGCCGTGTTCCATCAGGACTTCAGCCGCTTTGCACAAGGTGCCAGCCGTATCCACGATGTCGTCCACGATCAGGCAGGTACGGTCTTTGACGTCACCGATCACGGTCATCTCGGCCACTTCACCGGGCTTGCCGCGGCGTTTGTCCACGATGGACAGGGGCGCGCCGATCCGTTGGGCTAGATCGCGGGCACGGGCCACGCCGCCCACGTCAGGTGACACGACCATCACGTCATCTGCGCCCTTGAAGTGGTGCATCGCATCCAGCGCAAAGACGGGTGCGGCATAAAGGTTATCTACCGGAATATCGAAGAAGCCCTGGATCTGGGTGGCGTGCAGGTCCAGCGTCAGAATGCGCTCAATGCCCGCCTCAACCAGCATGTTGGCCACCAGTTTCGCGGTGATCGGCGTGCGGGCCTTGGACCGGCGGTCCTGACGGGCGTAGCCGAAATAGGGGATCACGGCTGTGATGCGCTGGGCGGACGACCGGCGCAGGGCGTCGGCGATGACCAACAGTTCCATCAGGTGGTCGTTGGCGGGGTTCGACGTGGACTGGATGATGAACATGTCCTCACCGCGGACGTTCTCGAACACCTCAACGAAGACCTCTCCGTCGTTGAACCGCTCCACCCGCGCGTCCACGAGACCGACGTTGATGCCACGGTGCATGGACATCCGTTTGGCGACGGCTTCGGCAAGCGGCGTGTTGGCGTTGCCGGAAATGAGCTTGGGTTCGACGAGGTTTGGCATGGGGCAGCTGATCCAAAATGACAGATTCGTGACGTTGACACCGCCTAACACAGTCCTAACCTGCCACCAACAAATGTCCGGCCTTAAGGAGCCCCAAAATGGCGCATATCGACTACTACTTCGCGACGATTTCCCCTTTCACCTATCTGGCTGGACCCGAGTTCGAAGAGATTGCCAAAAAGCACGGCGCGACGGTCACCTATAAGCCGCTGGATATCATGGGGCTGTTTTCGGCAACGGGCGGCGTGCCACCCGGCCAGCGCCACATCAACCGTCAGGAGTACCGCTTGCAGGACATGCGCCGCCGCGCGATCGTCACGGGCCTGCCGTTCAACCTGAAACCCGCACACTGGCCCACGAACATGGCGCCGTCGTCCTATGCGATCATTGCAGCCCAGAACGCCGGTGGCGACGTCGGTGCCTTGGTCAACGCCCTGACGCGCAGCTGCTGGGCGGACGACAAGGACATCGCGGACGAGGCTGTGATCCGCGCCTGTCTTGAAGAAACCGGCTTTGATCCCGAACTGGTCAACTCCGGCATGCTGGAAGGGGCCGACACCTACGCCCGCAACCTCGAAGAGGCGGTCAGCAAGGGTGTCTTCGGCGCGCCGTTCTTCATTTCGGACAAGGACGAGCGGTTCTGGGGACAGGACCGTCTGGACGATCTGGATCGCCACCTGAACGGCGAATTCTAGATGCTGCAACGTCTTGCTGGACAGGACGTTTGGGTGATTGAGACAGGCGCGGGCGATCCGCGCCTGTTTGTCCATTGTTCGCTTGCGCAAGGCCGATCGCTGCGCCCATTGGCAGAGGCTATGGGACCCGCGCACAGCACCTTCTTTGATCTGCCCGGCCATGGGAAATCTGCGGCTTGGACGGACGGGGACTACCACGACGATTGCACCGCTATTGCGGCTGCATTGGCGGATGGTCCCACGCATCTTATTGGTCATTCCTTCGGGGCGACGGTGGCGCTGCGTCTTGCCGTAGAATATCCCGAAAAGGTCTCTCGCCTCACCCTGATCGAACCGGTGATGTTTGCCGCCGTACGGGACGCTGATGCCCTAGCCGCACATCACGCGGCCTTTGCGCCCTTTGTAGACGCCTATGAGCGGGGCGATCTGGCAACCGCCTCGCGCGTATTTGTGGGGATGTGGGGTACGGGGCCCGCATGGCCGGATCTTCCGCAGGTGGCCCGAGACAGGATCGTATCCCAAATCCATATGATCCCCGCGACCACCCCGGTAATTGAGCACGACGAGATCGGGCTGGTGCCCCGTCTGGGCCAGATTGTGTGCCCCGTTGACTTGATCGAAGGGGCGCACACCCAGCCCGTCATTCCGGCCATCATGGCAGGGTTGCAGGCCCGCATTCCGCAGGCCCGCCGTCATGTGATTGAAGGCGCGGGGCATAT
>JAHDFG010000004.1:26819-29933 GCA_020628265.1 Pseudooctadecabacter sp.
TGCAGGCCCGCATTCCGCAGGCCCGCCGTCATGTGATTGAAGGCGCGGGGCATATGGCCCCGATAACCCATCCAACCGAGGTCGCGGCTAGCCTGCGATAAGGGACAGGAACTGGTCCACGTCCTCTTCTGTGGTGGACCAGCTGGGCACCAGACGAGCGCTGAGCAATTCGTCGTCCGGTCCGTCAAGCGACTGGTCAAACGGCCAGAAATAATACTTGGCGCCTGCGTCCATCGCTTTGCGGTGACCCGCACGGGGCCAATAGGCGAAGATCTGGTTGCCCATGGTGGGGTGCATCAGTTTCGCGCCGTCGATGGCCAGAATGCCCGTGGACAGACGGTCCGCCATCGCGTTGGCGTGACGTGCGAGCATCAGCCACAGATCATCCTGCAAATAGGCCTTCATCTGTGCGCTGAGGAAACGGTGCTTGGAGAACAGATGCCCACCGCGTTTGCGACGCAGCTCGAACTCCCACGGGTCGTGTTTGCCGGGGTCGAATATCACCACTGCTTCGACGCCCATGCAGCCGTTCTTGGTGCCGCCGAAGGACAGCACATCGACGCCGGCCTTCCATGTCATTTCAGCAGGTGAGGCATTGGAGCTGACCAGCGCATTGGCAAATCGCGCGCCGTCCATGTGAACGGGCAGGCCGAACTCTTTGGCGACAGAAGCGAGGGCCGTGACATCGGCCACGGAATAGACCGCACCCGCCTCGGTGGCATTGGTGATGCTAACAGCACCGCGTTGGACGTTGTGAACACCGGCGCGAGCCGTGTGGGCGATCGTTTTGCGCAAGGCGTCAGGGTCCATGCGGGCGTGGTCGCCTTCGACCAAGGTGATCTTGGAACCACCCGTAAAGAATTCAGGCGCGCCGCATTCATCTTCTTCGATGTGACTGTTCACATGGGCAAAAATGGTGGCCCATGGCGGGCAGAGGCACGCCAGCGACAGCGCGTTCGCCGCCGATCCGGTGGCCACCAGATAGACGGCAGCATTCGGGGCCTCGAACTTGTCGCGGATCATTTGACGGACCTCGTCCATGATCGGATCCGCGCCATAGGGCATGGCGTAGCCGTCGTTGGCAGCCATGAGCGCCTCCATCACTTTGGGATGGGCACCGCTTGTGTTGTCTGAGGCGAAATACATCTACAATGGCTCCTCGATGATGTGGTCTTCCCAGTCGTCATCTGGGGTGTTTGCTTCGGATACGGTCAAGCCTTGAACCGACACGCCCGCGTCGTGAACAGACTGCGCCCTGCCCGAGATCAGAGGGTGCCAGTCATATAGCGGCCGGCCTTCGTGCAGCAGGCGGTAAGCGCAGGTCTGGGGCAGCCAGTACATATGTTTGTCGATGGTTTGTGCGTCCAGAACGATGCATTCCGGCACGAACTGATGGCGGTTGTGATAGCTGCTGCAGCGGCAGCTTTCATCGTCCAGCAATTTGCAGGCGACGCGGGTCAGGGCGACTTGGCCGGTGTCTTCGTCTTCCAGCTTGTTCAGGCAGCATTTGCCGCAGCCGTCACACAGAGCCTCCCATTCGGCCCGTGTCATTTTCGACAGGGGAACGGTTTCCCAATAACGGTCGCGGAGGGTCGCGGCGTCAGACATCGGCCAGAATGTCCCGCGCGCGGGCGCAGTCGGCGTCCATTTGGGTGATGAGGGCGTCGAGGCTGTCGAACTTTTCCTCACCCCGCAGGTAGTCGACGAGGGCCACGCTGAGTTGCGTGCCGTAAAGATCGCCCGCGAAATCGAACAGATAGGTTTCGCAGTTGGGCGTGTTGACCCCGAACATGGGCCGCACACCGATAGAGGCCGCCCCGTCATAGCTGCCCTTGTGCGGGCCTTCCAAGACATCGACCTTTACCGCGTAGACCCCGAATTTCGGCGGGTGCAGCCCGTCGATGGACATGTTTGCCGTCGGATACCCCAGATCGCGGCCGCGCTGGTCACCCTGAATGACCGGCCCGTCGATCCGGTGCCAATGGCCCAACATGGTCGCCGCATCGCGGGGGCGACCATCTGACAGGGCGGCGCGGATCGCCGTGGACGAAACCGCAATGCCGCCGGTTTCCAACATCGGCGCGATCGTGACGCCGAAGCCGAACTCTGCCCCGAAAGCCTTAAGACTTTCTGCATCGCCCGCGCGGTCTTTGCCGAAACAAAAATCCTCGCCCACGACAACATGGGTCAGGGCCAACATATCGACGATGACGGTCTTGGCGAACTGGCGCGGGGTCAGGGCGGCGAGGGCGTCGTTGAAGGGGGCTTCGTACAGACGTTGAACGCCCAGCTTTTCAAGGCGGTTGGCCTTGGCTGCGGCGTTCATCAACCGGAAGGGTGGGGCGTCGGGGGCGAAGTATTCGCGGGGGTGGGGTTCGAACGTAAGCACGCCAAGCGGTGCGCCGCCGGCGACAGATTTCGTCAGGTCCAGAACGGCCTGATGGCCAAGGTGCACACCGTCGAAATTACCGATGGCCGCGGCGGCGCCTCGGTCGTCGGGGGCAATGAAGGCGGGATCACGGATGATGCGCATGGGGATGGCGTATCGCGGCTGCGGTTGTCGTGCAAGGGCCGCTCATCCCTCCCTTGCGGGCGGTCTTCGCTCTAGTCGAATTTGCGGGACGGGGCGAGAACGACAGCTTCGCCCTTGAGGACCTTTTTCCCGTCGATTTCACAGTGCGTGTCCATGGTCACGCGGCGCTTTGCGACATCCATGTCGGTGACGGTCACGACGGCTTCAACCATGTCGCCGGGACGCACGGGGGCCAGAAATTTAAGGCTTTGACCTAGGTAGACGGTGCCGTGTCCGGGCAGTTGTTCGCCAATCACCGCAGAGATCAGGCCAGCGGTCAGCATGCCGTGGGCGATGCGGCCTTCGAAGATCGTGTCCTGGGCGTAGTCGTCATCAAGGTGGACGGGGTTGTGATCTGTCGACACCTCGGCAAACAACTCGATATCGCGGTCACTGATGATCTTGCGCAAAGACCGCGACATGCCGATTTCGATGTCTTCGATGCAGATGGTTCCGCGCGGGTCGTTGTCGAGCATGGCTAACGTCCTGTGAGTAACAAAATCACACCTAAGGGCTTTAGGTTGAAATTTTATTACTTTGCG
>JAHDFG010000160.1 GCA_020628265.1 Pseudooctadecabacter sp.
CTGCTTCGGGAGCAGGGGGTCGGAGGTTCGAATCCTCTCTGCCCGACCATTTACCTACAGCGTTTAGATAACAGCGGCCTCGGCAAAGGGGCGGCCCTCGGCGATCCGGTCGTAGCCGAACGGACTCAGATCTAGCGTTTGGAAAGCGCCATGGACCAACAGTTCGGACAAGCCGCGACCCAAGGCGGGCGATTGCTGCAACCCGTGACCGGACAGCCCGTTGGCAAAAAAGAAGTTCCGAACCTCTGAATGCGGCCCGATGATCGCATTGGCGTCCAATGTGTTCATATCGTAGTGACCCGCCCATTCGGTCACGACCTTGATCGCCTCGAACTGGGGAATGCGGGTGGCGATGGTGGGCCAGATGGTGTCTTCCCACAGCCCGTGATCCATTGAGAAGTCATCGAAGTCGGGTGGGGTGTCGACGGCGGATTGCCCCCCCGCGATGTAGGTCTCTGGCCCATCCTGACGGAAATGCACACCCGAGGGGTCGATCGTCAGCGGCAAATCGCGGTCCAACGGCTTTTCCGCGCTGAACACCCATGTGAACCGTTTGCGTGGTTCAATAGGGATCGTGATGCCAGCCATTGCCGCTGTTTTTGCCCCGCGTGTCCCGCTGGCGTTGACCACCTGCCCGCACCCGACAACCGTTCCGTCAGCCAGCGTCACGCTGTCGACTGCCGAGCCTTGGGCGTTGCAGGTCAGGTCCACGACTTCTCCGGCGATGTACTCAACCCCTCGTTCCCGCGCCGACCGGCGCCACCAGTCAAAGACGGTGCCCCCGTCCCAATAGCCTTCGTTCAGGGTGTTGAGGCTGCCCAGTATGATGTCGTCCACGGCATAGAACGGATATTCCCGCCGGATGTCCTGAGGTGACAGGATGCGCGTACCGGCCCCCAGTGACTGCTGCACGTCGCAGGCGGCGCGCAGGTGGTCGGCAAACCTGTCCGTGTCCGCCAGATACATATAGCCAAAGTTCTGGATCGTAAGCGTTGGCACCCGCGGATCGTCGCCCATAATCGCTTTGAAGTTGGCAATGAATTCCGCCCCGAATTGAGACACCTGAACATTCAGCGGGTTGCTAAACTGCTGCCGGATGCAGGAATTCGTGTGTGCCGTCGCGCAGTTGGCGTAGGACGGGTCCTTTTCAATCACAAGGACGCGGCCGTCGAAATCTGCATTGTCTGACAGGAACCAAGCGACGGACGAGCCATACATCGCCCCGCCGATGATCACGACGTCATATGAGCTGTGTTTCGGCGTGCTTGAGAAGGTCGCAGCGTTCATTTCAGTCTCCCTGTTCCACTGGGCCGCAAAAGCCTTTCACGGTCAAGAAAAAGGGGAGGTGGAATTATCCGATTATTTTTGTCGGAAATTCTTGACCGCCTTCTTGGCGCGCTGTAACTGACAAAAAAAGTCAGATTAAAACAGGAGATGACATGACCAACCGTTCGTTGACCCTCGCCGCCCTGCTGATCAGCACAGCAGCGCCATCCTTTGCGCAGGAGTTGAACCTCTATTCCTCGCGCCACTACGACACCGACGAGCGTCTGTATTCCGATTTTGAGGAACTGACCGGCATCACCATCAACCGCATCGAGGGCAACGCGGACGAGTTGATCACCCGCATGGAAGCAGAGGGTGCAAACTCCCCCGCTGACGTGTTCCTGACGGTCGACACGGTCCGCATCACCCGCGCCAAGGAACTTGGCCTGTTGCAACCGGTCGAAAGTGACGTGCTGGAGGCCGCAGTTCCCGCGTATCTGCAGGACGAGGACAACCAGTGGTTCGCATTCTCCCAGCGGGCACGGATCCTGTTCTACGATGTGAACGACGTCCCGAACCCGCCGCAGACCTACGAAGACCTCGCCAACCCCGAATATGCGGGTCAGGTCTGCATCCGGTCGTCGTCAAACGTCTACACCCAGAACATCGTGGCAGCATTGGTCGCGCATTGGGGTGAAGAGGCGACGCAGGAATGGGCGAATGGAGTTGTGGCCAACTTTGCCCGCGACCCGCAGGGCGGTGACACCGACCAGCTGCGCGGCATCGTGTCAGGCGAGTGTGATATCTCGATGTCTAACACTTACTACTTTGCCCGCTCCATCCGTCGGGACGTCAGCGACCTGTCCGGCCAGTCCGACATGATCCGCTGGGTGTTCCCGAACCAGAACGACATTGGCGCACATATGAACATCTCCGGCGGTGGTGTTGCGGCCAATGCGCCGAACTACGACAACGCGGTCCTGTTCCTTGAGTACCTCGCCTCGGCGCAGGCTCAGGAATACTTCTCAGCCGGGAATGACGAATACCCTGCGGTTCCCGGTGTGGCCCTTGCCCCGTCGGTCGCCGAGCTGGGCTTCTTCCGTGCAGACGACATCGCGCTGAGTGATATTGCCGACAACATCGACGCCGCCGTCGAAATTCTGGGCAACGCCGGCTGGCAGTAAGCTGAGCATCAGAGCATCAATCAAAGCGGGCCTTCGGGCCCGCTTTTTTATGTGTTCCGGCCGAGCGTCCGGCACAGAAGGATCACCGGCAGCAGCCCGACGGCGACGATCACAAGGCTGGGCACCGCCGCGCCCTCCAGACGTTCGTCCGAGGCCAGACGGTAGGCTTGCACCGCCAGCGTGTCCCAATTGAAGGGCCGGATGATCAGCGTCGCGGGCAGCTCTTTCATCACATCGACGAAGACGACCAGCAGCGCGGTCAGAAGGCTCGGGGTCAGCAGCGGGATATGCACCCTACGGATAGTCCCTGTCGCGGTCTGGCCCAGCAGCCGTGATGCGGCGTCGATATTGTCGCTAACCTGTGCGATCCCGCCCTCATAGGCCCCGATGGCCGCGGCCATAAAGCGGATCATGTAGGCCGCGATCAGCAACCAGATCGACCCCGTGATCAGCAGGCCGGTCGAAATACCGAACGTGGCCTCCATCCATGCATCAAGTGCGTTGTCGAAACGGGCAAAGGGGACCAGCAGGCCGACGGCAATTACCCCACCGGGGACAGCATATCCAAGTCGGCCGATGTAAAGGGCGGCCTGACTTGTGGCATCCTTGCGAATGCGATTGAAGCTGCCCAACAGCACGGCCGCCCCGACTGTCAGAACAGCAGCAATCGCCGCGAGTGTGACGGAATTCGTGAGGAAGCCGATGTAGCGGCGGGACAGAAGGTTCTGTTCGGATTCGAATGCCATCGTGCCAAGGGCCATCACCGGAAACACGACGCCCAGCAGGACCGGAATGGCGCACAGGGCCGTTGCTGCCCATTTGCTCCAACCGGACAGCTTGATAGGGGCCATGCGCTCGATGCGTTTGCCATTGTGGAATTGTGACGAGCCGCGACTTTGCCGTTCCAATAGGGCCAGCAGTAGGGCAAAGGCCAACAATCCAAGCGCCAGTTGCGACGCCGCTGCGCGATCTGCCAGCGACACGAAACTGGTGTAGATGCCGGTCGAGAATGTGCGGACGCTGAAATAGGCGACCGTTCCGAAGTCCGCGATCGTCTCCATCAGGGCAAGCAGCACCCCCGCCGCAATCGCCGGACGGGCGAGAGGGAGGGAGACGGTCAGGAACGCAGCCCAAGGCCCACGACCCAAGGCACGGGCCGCAAGAAACGTCGTCGCGGACTGACGCAGGAACGCTGTTCGTGCGAGGAGGTAGACATAAGGGTAAAGCACAAGCGTCAGCATTGCCGCCGCCCCGCCGAGTGACCGGATTTCAGGGAACCAATAGTCCCGTGGCCCCCAGCCCATCACATCGCGGAGTGTCGACTGGACGATGCCGGGATGGTCCAGAATATGGGTATAGGCGTAGGCCAGAACGTAGGCCGGAAAGGCCAGTGGGATCACCAAGGCGATCTCGAAAAGACGTCTTCCTGGAAACTCGGTCATCGTGACGAGCCACGCAGCACCTGTGCCAATCGAAAACGTCCCGAGGCCGACGATCAGCACCAGCAGTAGCGTGTTGCGTGTGAATTCGCCCAGCACCGTTTCGGCCAGCATGCGGACCGACTCCGTGCTGCCAGCGAGCGCGCCGATCAGCACAGCAGCCAATGGCAGCAGGCAAAGCGTCGCGACCAGAACGGCACAGACCAGCATGGCGCGGTCGCCAAACAGGCGTGTCCGCGACCTGTCTGCCTTAGTGTTGGTTGCAAGCTCGGCCATGGCGATCAGCTAGCGCAGACAGGCGGTCGCGTCCATAGGACTAGTCGGCTGGCGTATCGTCGTAATCTTCCCGCAGGATGCGGGCGCTGTCGCCATCGGGGTCATCATATTGATCCGACCGCAGCGTCCACCAGAATGCAGCCAGTCCCACAGCGCCTAGACCGAGAGAGACAGGGATAAGAACAGCAAGGACGTCCATCAGCGTGTCCTTAGCGCGTTGAGGGAAACGATGATCGAACTGGTAGACATCGCGATGGCAGCCGACAGGGGTGTGGCGAAGCCCAAAAACGCAATAGGGATCGCGATGGCATTGTAGGTCGCTGCCACACCAAAGTTTTCAAGGATGCGCTTGCGGGCCGACTTGGCGATCCGCAAGCCGTCATCAACCTTGCCCAGATCGGGGGCAACCAACACGATGTCGGCTGCAACCCGCGCTGCATCCAGCGCCGAGGCCGGTGCGATGGAAACATGGGCCGAGGCAAGGGCCGCTGTATCGTTCAGCCCGTCACCGATCATCAGCACGTTCTTTCCGGCGTCTTTGTAGGTCTGCACAATCCGCGCTTTGTCGTCCGGCATGACACCGGCTTGCCAGAACGTGAGCCCGATGGACGCTGCAAAGCGGGCCACGTTGTCGTGCGTGTCGCCGGAAATAAGTTGGACCGGCAGGCCTCCTGCGTCCAATGCCTTCAAAAGGTCGGCAACACCGGGCCGCAACGTGTCCTCGAACGTGAAGTTCGCGACCTCGCGGCCGTCGATTGCCAGCACTGTGCCGGACCCGCTTGTTCCGATCCAGTCCGCACGGCCAAGGGCGACCGGCTTACCATCCCATTGTCCACGAACGCCGCAACCGGGATGCTCGCGGATATCTGTGACTGCCACTTGCGGCAAAGGGCGCCTTGCGGCGGCTTTTGCGATGGCTTGGCTTCGAGGGTGGCCGGACCCCTGTGCAAGAGCTGCAGCAACGGCC
>JAHDFG010000161.1 GCA_020628265.1 Pseudooctadecabacter sp.
GACGATCCAGTGGGCCAGTTGCGCAAGTGCTGCGAGGATCAGGAGCGGGATGGCGAGGCTGACCTGCCCTGCCAGCAGAGCCCCGCCCGCGATACAGAGCGTCAGGAACATGGCGGGCGTGGTAATGTTATGCCAGCGGGGGACGGTCTTGATCTGGGTGTAGATCATCGCCGTGGTGAAGACGGTGAGCACGGACAGGACCGCGCCGATGAGGCCGACGAATGCGAAGCGGGTCTGCAGGAACACCAGCCCCGCGCCATAGACCGCCATGACCAGCAGGGCCGCCACAGCACAGATGCCTTCACGGCTGAGCCAGCTGGAGCGCCATTGGGTGAACGCTTTTAGCGCCCGTTCGGGGTGGCCCAAGTGGAAGGTCGAGGCGATCAACCCGCCCACGGCCAGCAGATAGGCCAGCGCAAACCAGATGAAGGCGCCAAGGCCCGTGGGGACCAACACGCCGAAGCCCAAGAACGCCAGCAGGCCAAAGCCCATGCCTGACAAGGTGGAAAATAGAATAACGGATGGTGCGGGATGCATTAGTTCTTCCCTCCGGGCATAGTGGTGAGCGCCTTATCCAGCCAACCGAGGAAGCCAGTCGGCTCCGCCGCCACCGGTTCAAGGAAGGGGGCCAGAATGTCGACGTCTTCAGAACGGTCGCGGTCCTTGGGACGGGGTGGCAGGTATTTGTTCACCGGTTTGGTGCCCAGTTCCGGCATCAGGTCCATCCCGCCGCGTTCCGCGGTCAGTTTGCTGACGTTGCTGTCGGGGTCCGCGAAGTCGCCAAAGTGGCGGGCACCGGCGGGGCAGGTGCGCACGCAAGCCGGTTCGCGGTCTTCTTCGGGCAGGTTTTCGTTATAGATACGGTCGACGCAGAGGGTGCATTTCTTCATCACCTTTTCGGTCGCATCCATTTCGCGGGCACCGTAGGGGCAGGCCCAAGCGCACAGCCCGCAGCCGATGCAGTCGCTTTCATTCACCAGCACGATGCCGTCTTCGACCCGCTTGTAACTGGCGCCTGTGGGGCAGACGGTGACGCAGGGTGCATCTTCGCAGTGCAGGCAGGATTTGGGGAAGTGGATCAGCTGGGCGGGGGCCGCCTCTGGCTGGATTTCGTAGGAGTGCACGCGATTGAGGAAGGTGCCTGTGGGGTTCGCGCCGTAGGCGTCCTGATCGGACAGGGGTGCGCCGTAGTTTTCCGTGTTCCAGCCTTTGCAGGAGATCACACAGGCGTGGCAGCCGACGCAGGTGTCCAGATCGATGACCAGACCCAGCTTTTTCTCGGTGGAGGTGGGGAGAGTTGTCATGTCAGGGCCTCATGGGTGAGGGGAAGGAGTGGGGCAGAGCGGCCCTTCGGGGACCGTTTTTCGGCCAAGATGAAGGAGGGCGTTTCGCCTGAATGGGAGATGGGCTGTTCCGCATCGCGGTCCCATGTGGCCACGAACCAGATGAACGAGCCGATCATCAAGGCAAGGGCTGCGAATATGAGAGCGAGGGTGCGGGTCATTTGCCCACCTTCCATGCCAGCGATTTCGGCCCTTTGGCGACGGGCGCTTTCTGCGGGTCAAAGGCGGGCTGAGATTGGTTGCCAGCGGGGGCATCCGTCTTCTCGATCTTCACGCGCAGGTCGAACCATGCCGCCTGACCTGTGATCGGGTCGGAGTTGGACCAGCGCATGCCGTCGTCTTGTTCGGGCAGCAGTTCGTGGATCAGGTGGTTGAGCAGGAAGCCTTTGGTGGTTTCCGGTGCGTCGTCCTCCAGCGCCCAAGCGCCTTTGCGTTTGCCGATGGCGTTCCATGTCCAGACGGTGTTTTCGTTGAGGGCGGCCATGTGGGCCACGGGCACGGTGATTTCACCGGTGGGCGATGTGACCTTGGCCCAGTCGCCCTCGGCAAAGCCGTGCTGTTCCCAGATCTTGGTGGGCACGTAGAGAGGGTTCACGCCGTGGATCTGGCGCAGCCATGCGTTTTGCGTGCCCCAAGAGTGGTACATCGCCATGGGGCGTTGGGTCAGGGCGTGGACGGGGAATTCCTCTGTATCGGTCAGTTCGTCCGACAGGGGGGCGTACCAGATGGGCAGGGGGTCCATCGTGGCCTTGATGCGTTCCCGCAGGTGATCGGGCGGCTGGACGCGGCCGTGGCCTTCGGCGGCCAGTTGGTAGCGGCGCATGGGTTCGACGTAGGGCGTGAAGATGTAGGGCTGCACGCTGTCATAGAAGCCCATTTTCACCGCCCAGTTCTGATAGGCCATGTTGAAGGGTTTGTAGTAGGCGGCCTCGTCTGGGACGTGGCTCATCCAGAAGCCGCCGTTCTTGATGTAGGCGTCGAGCTGCGCCTCGTTCGGCTCACCTCGGCCATCCTGCAGGCCTTCGTCGCCCATGCGCCAACCGGCCAGCGGGCCGATGCCGGGACGGCGGATGTGGTTGGTGATGTAGTCGGCGTAGTCCTGATATTTCTGGCTGCCGTCTTCGTTCACGAAACCGGGCAGGTCGAGGCGTGCGCCGAGTTCGCAAAGCATCGACTGGAAGCCTTTGACGTCGCGGTCCGGTTCGATCACCGGCCAGCGGATGGCGTCGGCCACGGCGTCGGCCTCGCAGATGGGGCGGTCGAGCAGGGAGATACAATCGTGCCGTTCAAGGTAGGTCGTATCCGGCAGGATCAGGTCAGCGAAGGCCACCATTTCCGAGCTATAGGCATCGGAATAGATGATGTGCGGGATGACGTAGTCGCCGCTGTCGTCCTTGTCCGTCAGCATCTCCATCACCGCCTTGGTGTTCATGGAGGAGTTCCACGACATATTCGCCATATACATGAACAGCGTGTCGATCTTGTAGGGGTCGCCCGCGTGGGCGTTGGCGATGACCATGTGCATCATGCCGTGGCTGCTCATGGGGTTTTCCCATGTGTAGGCTTTGTCGATGCGCACGGCGCTGCCGTCGTCTTTCAACAACAGATCGTCCGGCCCGTGGGTGAAGCCGAGGTGCGGGCCATCGAGCGGGGCACCGGGGGTGACTTTGCCATGGGGCTTGGGGTGGGCCGTTGCGGGCTTGGGGTAGGGCGGTTTGAACCGCATACCGCCGGGGGTTTCGACGGCGCCGAGGATGATCTGCAGGGTGTGCAGGGCGCGGCAGGTCTGGAAGCCGTTGGAATGGGCCGATATGCCGCGCATGGCGTGCATGGAGACGGGGCGGCCGATCATTTTAGCATGCTTCTTGCCGCGGAAGTCGGTCCATTCGCGGTCGAGTTCAATGGCTTCGTCAAAAGCCACGCGGGCCATGTCGGCGGCCAGACGTTTGATGCGGGACGCTTCGATGCCGGTTTGGGCGGCGACGTTTTCGGGTGCGTATTGAACGTCGAGGAAGCGTTCCGCCATTTTGTGGAACACGGGGCGGTGGGTGACGCCGGCGTGGCGGTGGGTGCCGCGCAGGTCGGGTTCGACCCCTTCGCCATTCCACGGGGCGAGGTCACCTGTGCGGCTGTCGATGACCAGCGGCTCGCCTTCGTCATTGCGCAGAAGCAGGCCGTATTGATCGGACTTGGGGTCCTCGTTCACCAGACAGGAGGCATTGGTGAACCGTGCGAGGTAGTCGAGGTCCAGCTTGCCCGCTTTGAACAGCTCATGGATCAGGGAGAGGATCAGCAGCCCGTCGGTGCCCGGCGTGATGCCGAACCAATCGTCGGCCACGGCGTTGTAGCCCGACCGGATCGGGTTCACGCCGACGACGCGCGCGCCGCGGGCCTTGATCTTGCCGATGCCCATTTTAATGGGGTTGCTGTCGTGGTCTTCGGCGACGCCAAACAGCACGAACATCTTGGTGTGGTCCCAATCGGGCTGGCCGAATTCCCAGAACGCGCCGCCCATGGTGTAGATGCCGCCTGCGGCCATGTTCACCGAACAGAACCCGCCGTGTGCTGCGTAGTTGGGGGTACCGAACCCCTGCGCCCAGAAGGAGGTAAACGACTGCGACTGATCGCGGCCGGTGAAGAACGCCAGTTTCTCGGGCGCTGTGTCGCGGATGGGTTTGAGCCAACCGGTGGCGATGGTCAGGGCCTCATCCCAGCTGATTTCCTCGAACTCGCCAGATCCGCGCGGGCCGACGCGTTTCAACGGGGCCTTCAGGCGCGAGGGCGCGTTGACCTGCATGATGCCCGCGCTGCCCTTGGCGCAAAGCACGCCTTGGTTCACGGGGTGGTCTTTGTTCCCTTCGATATAGGCAACCTTGCCGTCTTTCATGTGCACGTTGATGCCGCAGCGGCAGGCGCACATGTAGCAGGTGGTCTTGCGGACCTCGTCCGAGACCTTGGGGGATGTATCCAGGATCGGCTGATCTTTCATGGGTGGTCTCCTCCTCCAAGGTGGTTGTAGCAATGCTGTATCAATTTGACAGAAGCAGCGGTGGGATCAATCAAATTCATCGCGGCCTCATGTTGTGAGTGTTCGGATCAGGCCAAGCGAGGCGAGGCCGATGAGAAGAAACAGGCAAAACGGTTTGTAGTAGGGTTCCCATTTCGGGGTGAACAACCGCGTTCCCAGCCAGACCCCCAGCAGCGTGGGCGGGATCAGGGCAAGCCCGCGTAGGGCCGCCGTTGTGTTCATGGTGCCGAATCCCAACTGGATGAACAGGGACAGCCCGCCTGACGCAAACAAGAACAACACCAGTGTGCCACGCATTGACCGCGCCGCACTGCCCAGCGACAGCACGTAAAGCGCGATGACCATGCCGCCCACGTGGGCCAGCCCCGATGCGATACCGGCAAGCACGCCTGCGGTCATCGTTCCGGTCTTTGTGTCCACACCGGGCACCCGCACCTTGGCCAATTGCAGCGCTGCAAGCGTGACGATCACCGCCAAGGCGACGGCTTTCGATGTGTCGATGGGCAGGGACAATGTCAGCCACAGGCCCAAGGGCCACCCGATCACGGAGCCCAGCACCAGCAACAAGGCCGTCGGCCGGTCCGCGTCCTGAATGCCTGCGCGCGCCATCATCAGGCTGGCCGACATCTCCAGAAACCAAAGGACGGGGATCAATGCGACGGGGGCGATGAATGTCGCGGCAG